>NZ_JBEZNF010000014.1:0-220555 GCF_040653095.1 Streptomyces sp. NPDC048057 | reverse complement strand
ATCTCATTGCACGCGGCGAACATGTCCTTCAACCGCGCCGCACCATCCAGCAGCGAATACTGCGTGTGCACGTGCAGATGCGTGAAGGGCGGCTTCGTCGGGGGCATTCGCCCATTCAAATCGGGGGCGGCGCGGGCGATCAAACAACGGAACGGCCCTTCCGACAACCGCGGGTTGTCGCGGTAGCTTCGGGGGATGGAGTTGAGGGGCGAGGGGATGAACCTGGAAGCCGTGCGCACCTTCGTCGCGGTGGCGGAGGAGGGGCAGTTCCGGCACGCCGCCGCCCGGCTCGGCATCACCCAGCAGGCGGTGTCGAAGCGCGTCGCGGCGCTGGAGGCGACCCTCGGCGTCGCGCTGTTCGCCCGCGTCCCCACCGGCGCCGAGCTGACCGCCGAAGGGCGCGCCTTCCTGCCGCACGCGCGCGCCGTGCTCGCCGCGGTGCGCCGGGCCGTCGAGTCCGTACGGCACGAGGGCCGCCCGCTCCGGGTCGACGTGCTGCGGAACCTGCTCGCCTCGACGGAGGTGCTGCGCGACTTCCACCGCGCGCACCCGGACACCCCGCTGGAGGTCGTGACCCTGGACGGCGCGGAGTCGGCCGTACGGGCGCTGCTGGACGGCGAGGTGGACGCGGCCTTCGCATATCTGCGCAGGCCCGCGGCGGAGTGGGACGGGCGGCTGGCGAGCGCGCTCGTGTGCCTGGAGGAGCTGGAGGTGGTGGTCGGTGGGCGGCACCCGCTGGCCGGCGCGCACGGCCTTGCGCTGGCGGACCTCGCCCCGCACCCGGTGTGGATGCCGGGCCTGCCCGAGAGCCGCGAGTGGGGCGCCTTCTACCGCGAGCTGGCGCGGGACTTCGCGCTCGCCGTCGACACGTCCGGGCCGGACTTCGGCATCGACGCACTGCTCGACACCATCGACCGGTCCGGCGCGGTCGACCGGTCCGGCGCGGTCGACCGGTCCGGCGCGATCGACGGGGCCGGCGCGCGGCTGACCTTCGTCGGGGACCGCACGCGGGTGGTGTGGCGCAACCACCAGCGGCTGCACCGCATCCCGCTGACCCCGCCCGCCCCCGTCTATCCCTGGTCGTTGGTGTGGCACACCGGGAACCCGCACCCCGAGCTGCCGCGGCTGGTCCGGTACGCGCGCGAGGCCGGGCGGGCGCAGCTGCGGGAGCTGGCGGCGCGAGCGGCGACGGGGGCGGGGGCGTGGGCGTGGCTGCCGACGGCGGCGGACGTCCCGCCGACGCTCGGGCACCCTCGACGCCCCTGAAAGCAGCGGTTTCGCCGTGCGACGCGCCGTGTTGTCGCGCTGCCTGCTGGCCGGTGAGACCAACGCTCCCGCAGGGAAACGGCGGGTGTGTCCAGGTGACGCAGGGCGGGGAGGAACTGCGCGGGTCACCGCATGGCGGCCACCCGCTCACACCACACGACCCAGTGCTATATGTTCGAAATGTCGGATACGTCTCTCCGCTCGGTGACCCTCCCCTCAATTTCGAACATTTCTTCGATAGTGGTCTATCGTGAGGTCGGGAAGTCACGTGGGGCCGTCGGCCGGAGGGAGCGTTGTGGCTGGTGAGAGGAGGTGCGCATGTCGTTTACGCATCTCCGCACCGCCTCCGGGTTCTCCCTGCGGTACGGGGCCAGCCACGTCCGCGATCTCGCCCTGCGCGCCGCCGAGCGCGGTCTCGACGCGCTCGCGCTGACCGATCGGGACAGCCTCGCGGGCGCGGTCCGGCACGCCAAGGCGTGCGCCGCGGTCGGGATCCGGCCGCTGTTCGGCAGCGACCTCGGGGCGCCCGCCGTCCCCCGCCCCGGCGCGGGCGGCGCACCGGCCGGGATCACGCATCCCCGCACCCCCGCCAAGGGCGGCGTCTTCGTCACCGAGCCCGCCCAGCGCGCCGTCTTCCTGGCCCGTACCGCACCGGGCTGGGCCGCCCTCTGCCGGCTCGTCTCCGCGTCCGCGGACGGCGGGGTCGGCTGGGACGACCTCGACCGGGCCGCCGACGCCGCTGCCGAGGGTGGCGACGGCGGGCTGTTCGTGCTGCTCGGCGCGGACTCCGAGGTCGGCCGCGCCCTCGCACAGGGCCGCCCGGACCGCGCCGTACGGCTGCTGGAGCCCTGGCGCGAGCGGTTCGGCGCCGCCCTGCGCCTGGAGGTGTCCTGCCACGACCGCCCCGGCGCCGGCCCCGGCTCCCTGCGGCTCGCCGCCCGGATGCTCTCCCTCGCCGACGAGCAGGGCGTCACCGCCGTCCTCACCAACGCCGTCCGGTACGCCGACCCCGGCCAGGGCGAGGTCGCGGACATCCTCGACTCGGCGCGGCTGCTGGTGCCCGTCGACGTCCGCGACGGCGCCTCGCTCGACGGCGGGGAGCGCTGGCTCAAGGACGCCGGCGGCATGGAGCGGATCGCCGAGCGCGTCGCCGACGCGGCGGGCGCGGCTTCGGTGGCCCGCCGCGCCCGCGCGCTGCTCGCCGCGACGGAGGAGACGGCGGACGCCTGCGTCGTCGACCCCGGCGACGCCTTCGGCCTCGGCCGGCTCCACCTGCCCGAGCCGCACCTGATCGGCGCCACCCGGGAGTCCGCGGACCGGGAGCTGGCGGCCCGCTGCGCCGGCGCCATGATGCACCGCGGCCACCACCGGGACGGCGAGCGCTGGGACCGGCTGGAGAAGGAGCTGCGGATCATCGCGGGCCTCGGCCTCGCCGGCTACTTCCTCACCATGGCGGAGATCGTCCGGCTGGTGCAGGACATGGGCGTACGGATCGCGGCGCGCGGCTCCGGCGTGGGCTCGCTGGTGGTGCACCTGCTGGGGATGAGCCCGGTCGACCCCGTCGAGCACGGGCTCGTCATGGAGCGCTTCCTCTCCGCGTACCGCACCGCCATGCCCGACATCGACCTGGACGTGGAGAGCGCCCGGCGCGTGGAGGTCTACCAAGCCGTGCTGAAACGTTTTGGCAGCGATCGGGTCGCGACCCTCGCCGTGTACGAGACGTATCGCGCGCGCGGCGCGATCGAGGCCGTCGCCCGCGCCCGCGGCATCGACCCCGACGAGGCGCGCCGGCTGGCGAAGGCGTTCCCGCAGATCCGCGCGAAGGACGTGCGGGCCTCCCTGCGGGAGCTGCCGGAGCTGCGCGGGGTCGCGGGCGAGGACCACGGCCGGCTGTGGGCGCTGGTGGAGGCGCTGGACGGGCTGCCGCACGGCACCGCCATGCACCCCTGCGGCCTGCTGATCTCGGACGGCGGGCTGCTGGACCGCACCCCCGTCGTGCCCACCACCCTCGACGGCATCGCGATGGCGCAGTTCGACAAGGAGGACGTGGAGGACACCGGGCACATCAAGGCGGACCTGATCGGCGTGCGGATGCAGTCGACGCTGGCGCACGCGGTCGCCGAGGTCGAACGCGTCACCGGCGAACGGCTCGACGTCGACGACCCCGCGCAGGTGCCGCTGGACGACCCGGCGACGTACGAACTCATCGGCTCCTCCCAGACCATGGGCTGCTTCCAGATCGAGTCACCGGGCCAGCGCGACCTGGTGCGGCGACTGCGGCCCCGGACCATCGACGACATCACCCTGGACATCAGCCTCTTCCGGCCGGGGCCGGTGGCCGCGAACATGATCGACCCGCTGATCGCGGTCCGCGACGGCCGCGTCCCGGTCCGCTACCCGCACGACGACCTGCGGGAGATCCTCGCCGAAACCGGCGGCCAGGTCGTCTTCCACGAGCAGGTCATCCGGATCATGGAACGGATGACGGGCTGCGACCTCGGCCAGGCGGACGAGGCCCGGCGCGCGCTCTCCGACCGGGACCGACAGGGCCGGCTGCGCGCCTGGTTCGCCGACCGCGCGCGGCGCCGCGGCTACTCGACGCAGGTGGTGCGGGAGGTGTGGACCGTGCTGGAGGGGTTCGGCGCGTACGGCTTCTGCAAGGGGCACGGCGCGGCGTTCGCCCGTCCCACGTACCAGTCGGCCTGGCTCAAGACCCACCGGGCGGCGGCGTTCTACGCGGGGCTGCTCACCCACGACCCCGGGATGTACCACAAGCGGGTCTTCGTCGCGGACGCGCGGCGGCGCGGGGTGCCGGTGCTGCTGCCGGACGTCAATGCGTCCCGCGGGGCATCCGTGATCGAACTGGTGTCTGAGGGCGGGGCGGAGAAGTGGGGCGTCCGGCTGGGGCTCGCGCACGTCCGCGGCATCAGCGAGGCGGAGACCGGGCGGATCGAGGCGGGACGCCCGTACGTCTCCCTGACGGACTTCTGGCAGCGCGCCCGCCCGAGCCGACCGGTGGCCGAACGGCTGGCGCGGGTGGGCGCGTTGGACGGGGTCGCCGGCGGGGTCGGGCGGCGCGAGGCGCTGCTGGAGATCGCCGAACTGCACCGGCACGGGCGGGAGTCGGTGGGTGAGGGACAACTCCCGCTGGGTGGGGCGGGTGAGGCGGTCGAGGTGGCCGCGGCGGGTGACGAGGACGGGGTCGTACGGGACGACGGCGTCGGAGCCGGAGCCGTCCGGGACGAGGGCGGGACCGGGACCGTACGGGACGAGGGCACCGGAGCCGTACGGGATGACGGCGGGCTGCCCGCGATGGACGACTGGGACCAGCTCGCCGCGGAACTCGACGTCCTCGACATGGACGTCACCCGCCACCTCCTCGACGACCACCGCCCGCTGCTCGCGGACATCGGCGTGACCCCGGCCGCCCGGATCGGGGAGCTGCCGCACGGGACGACGGTGCTGGTCGCCGGGGTGAAGACGGCCACGCAGACCCCGCCGATCCGCGGCGGGCGCCGGGTCATCTTCGCCACGCTCGACGACCCCACCGGCCTGTCCGACCTGGCCTTCTTCGAGGACAGCCACGACCGCTGCGCCTCGACGGTCTTCCACAGCGCGCTGCTGCTGGTGCGCGGCACGGTCGCCCGCCCGCGGGGCAAGCCGCACAGCCTGAGCGTCACCGGGGTCGCGGCGTGGGACCTGGGCGAGTTGATCGACCTGTACCGCGACGGCGGTGCGGGTGCGGTGGCGGACCGGCTGGCCAGGCCGTACGCGCCGAGGGCCGGCCGGGAGGAGCAGGGCCGGACCCTCACCGAGCCCACCGGTTACGTCATGCACGCCTGGGCGGACCTGCGCCCGCCCGGCGTCCCCCTCGTGGGCGGCCGGACGCTGCACCACGCGAGCCGCGGAAGTGCGGGGTAGGTCGCCGTGATCCTCTACGTCCACTTCGCCGTACGAGACTTCCAGGACCACGACGGCCGCTTCGAGTACCCCGGTACGGAGGCGGTGTACCGCCGGCTGATCGGTCTGCTCGGCGGCATCACCCCGATCGTCCAGGCCCTCCCACCGGACGCGGCGTACGCGGACGTCGCGGGCGCCCGCCGCTACTTCGGGCGCGACGCACGGGACTTGGCGGCGCTGGTGCGGCTGCGGGTGGCCGCGGTGTACGGGATCGACTGCACCGTGGGGGTCGGCCCCAACCCGCTGCTGGCCCGGATCGCCGCGCAGTCCGGTCCGCCGGGCGCGATCCGCTGCACCCCGACGGCCCCGGCGGAAGTGGCCGCGTACCTCGCGCCGCTACCGGTCGGAGTCCTGCCCGGCGTCGGCCCCGCGACCGTGCGCACCCTGGCCCCGTACGGCCTGCACACCGTCGGCGACGTGCAACGCGTACCGACCGTGACGCTCGGCCGCATCCTCGGCACACCGGCGGCACGGGCGCTCGCGGACGCGGCGCGGGGCGTCGATGCGGGACGGGTGTCCGCGACGGCGCCGCCGCGGTCGGTGGCCGCGGTCCGCGCGTTCGGCCGCGACGAACTCGACCCCGAACAACACCACCGGGCCCTCCTGGGCTGCGCGGAGGAAATCGGCTGGCGCCTGCGACGCGAACGCCAGGTCACGGGCGTACTCGTGTTGACCATCACGTACGCCGACCGCACGACGACGACCCGCACCCGCACCCTGCCCGAACCCACCGCCCACTCCCGCGCGTTGGCAACGGAAGCGACCCGCATGTACGCCTCCCTCGCCCTGCAACGCGCACGGGTACGCGGCGTGACGCTACGCGCGGAAGCGATCGCCCCCGCGGACCACGCCACCCACCAACTCACCCTCGACCCCGAAGACGACCGCGCCCACCGCCTGGAAGCGGCAGCGGACCGGGCACGAGCCCGCTTCGGACCGGACGCGGTGTCCCTCGCGGCGCTGGGCACGCCACCGACCACGAAGGGCGGGCCCGGCTGAGAGAAGTCCGGTGCTCTGCTGCCCACTTACTCCGTGGCGTCTGGGCCCTCGACGTTGGAACGGGATGCTGCTGCGGCTTCGTCGTCGCCGGCGCGGGTGTAGGCGGTGGCGGACTGCTCCCATGCGTCCCGGACGCGGGACGGTTCGGCACCGGATGCCTTCAGGGTGGTGGCGAGTTCGCCCCAGGCTTCCCCGGTGCGTGCCCAGTCCTCTTCTTGGGCCAGCATCGCGGCTGCCTTCTCGCCTGCCGCGATCGCTTCCGCATGGCGCTCCAGCCCCCGATAGGCGGTGCCGAGGTTGTTCCAGGCCATGGCTTGGCCGTGGGTGTCGCCACTCTGCTGGTGGAGCTGGAGGGCGGTCTGGTGGGCGTCAAGCGCCTCGGTGTAGTGGTTCAGCTTCCCGAGCGCGTTGCCGAGGCCGTTCCAGGCGAAGGCCTGGCCGTGGGTGTCGCCGCTCTGCTGGTGGAGCTGGAGGGCGGTCTGGTGGGCATCGCGTGCCTCGGTGTGCCGCTTCAGCTCCTTGAGCGCGTTGCCGAGGTTGTTCCAGGCAGTGGCCTGGCCATGGGTGTCGCCGCTCTGCTGGAACAGGCTGAGCGCGGTGCGGCAGGCGTCGTGCGCTTCGGTGTGCCGCTTCAGCTCCTTGAGCGCGGTGCCCAGGTTGTTCCAGGCGCCGGCCTGACCGTGGGTGTCGCCGCTCTGCTGGTAGAGCTGGAGGGCGGTCTGGTGGGCGTCAAGCGCCTCGGTGCCCCGCTTCAGCTCCTTGAGCGCGGTGCCCAGGTTGTTCCAGGCAGTGGCCTGGCCATGGGTGTCGCCGCTCTGCTGGAACAGGCTGAGCGCGGTGCGGCAGGCGTCGTGCGCTTCGGTGTGCCGCTTCAGCTCCTTGAGCGCGTTGCCGAGGTTGTTCCAGGCGCCGGCCTGACCGTGGGTGTCGCCGCTCTGCTGGAACAGGCTGAGCGCGGTGCGGTGGGCGTCGTGCGCTTCGGTGTACCGCTTCAGCTCCTTGAGCGCGGTGCCCAGGTTGTTCCAGGCGCTGGCTTGATTGGTCGTGTCGCCGAGCGCCTGGCAGGCCGCGAGGGCATGAGCGCGGGCAGTGACCAGATCTTGGAGATGCCGTCGCCGGTCCAAGTACGGGCCGAGGGCGAATCCGAGGTCCAGAGCGATCTGGGTTCGGGCGTGCGTGTGGGTGGTGGCGAGGAGGTTCTCGCGTTCGGCGTCGAACCATGCGAGCGCCTGGTCCCGTCCGGGGAACAGCGTCGACACGGTGTGGCCCGGGGGGCGCAGGTGGGTGTCGGCTGCTTCGGCGTGTCGGACGTAGTGGCCGGTGAGGCGGGTGCGGGACTGTTCGTAGCGTCGGCGGGAGGCACGTCCGCTGTCCATCATCGTGCGGGCCTGCTCCTGTGCGTGGACGCGCAGGAGGTCGTGCATGAACCAGCGGTCGCGTGCCTGGCTGTTCTGGATGAGCAGGCGTGCCTGGACGAGCTGTCGCAGGAGGAGGGTGACTTTGTCGGCGGGCTGGTCCGTGAGGGCCGCGACGGCGGGGGTGGAGATGTCGGGGCCGACGTGGAGTCCCAGGAGCCGGTAGAGGTCGGCCTGTTGGTGGGTGAGCCGGGTGAGGCATTCGTCGAAGACGGCGCGCAGGTTCCGTTCGCCGTCGTCGAGGCCGCCGAGGCGGCTGCCGGCGTCGGTGAGCATCCGCACCCGTTCGGAGAGCGGCTGGTCGGGGTCGTCGGCGAGGAGCGCGGCGGCGATCTGGAGCGCCAGGGGCAGGTAGCCGCAGAGCGCGGCGAGTTCCTCCGCGGCAGCGGGCTCGTCCTCGACGCGCCGGTCGTCAGGATCCGCGACCGCCAGCCGTTGGCCCAGGAGGTCGACGGCGGCGTCCGGTTGGAGGGGGTGGAGGTTGAACAGGCGGGCGCCGAGCCCGGGCAGGGTGTGGCGGGAGGTCACCAGCACCGCGTGGTGGCGGGCCGGGAGCAGCGGGCGCACCTGGTTGGACGTCGAGGCGTTGTCCGCCACGATCAGGATCCGCTCCCCCGCCCTTCCCAGAGCGTCGAGTTGGGACCGGTAGAGCCCTTCCCGCTCGTCCTGCGTGGGCGGGATGTGCTTGGCCGCGACGCCGAGGCCCCGCAGCAGGGCCTCCAGTGCGTCCTCGGGCGGGATGGGGGTCGGGTCGTAGCCGCGCAGGTTCACCGTCCGCACGCCCGTGAACCAGCCCTTGTCGAGCGCGGCGTGACCCACGGCGTGGGCGAGCGTGGTCTTGCCCACGCCCGGCAGCCCCGCGACCGAGCCCACCGCCGCGCCCGAAGCCGTCGTCCCCGGGTCGAAGAGGGAGAGGATCTTGGCGATCTCGTCGTCGCGGCCGGTGAATTCCTGCGGCAGCCCGGGCAGGGTGTTCAGTGCGGTCGGCACCGCCGCGTACGCCTGCAGGTTGATGCTCGTGTTGTTCTGCGTCCCGCTGCCGACCACCTGACTGCGCTCGAACGACCCACCGGCGAAGCTGCTGCCGGTGCGTTGCCCCTGTCCGGGGCGCTTGCTCTTCTTCCCGCCGCTCTTGCGCTTGCCGGACTTGTTGCTCGCCATCGCACCCGCTGCCCGTGCCGCTACCGGTTGAACGTGTTGTTCTGCGTCCCGCTGCCGAGGACCTGGCTGTCGGTGAACGTCGCGTTGCTGAAGTCGTTGTGCGTGTTCTGCACCGGGGCCTGGGCCTGCGCCTGCTGGACGAGGGCCTGCAACTCCGCGGCCACCTGCTGCCGCTCCTCGTCCGGAAGTTGCTCAAGCAGCATCTCCAGCCGGGTCTGCCAGCGGGTGACCAGCACGGTCTGCACCCGCTCGGACGTGGCACCGTCACCGGCCGACTCCAGCTCGGCGCGGGTCTGGTCGAGCCGCTCAAGCTCGGCCTGCTCCCGCCCCGAGTCACCGCGACCGAAGATCCGCGCGACACCGCTGCGGATCCCGGCCCACGCATCCGTACCCGCCGCCTGCACGATCGCCCCGCCACCAGCCGCAGCCACCGCGATCAGTCCCTCGACCAACACGATCAACACCCCCACGCGTCACCGGACAAGAAGCCCAGCGTAGGACGAGACCCTCCACCCGAGCAGCCGAACCCCGACTTCGAAGGACGACCCGGCACCGCCGGCGAGGGAACGCCGGTAGGACCAGAACCCGTTCTGGCACAGCGCGAAGAAACAGGAAGCCACGGATTCCCCACCGGGAACAGGTCCACCGGCGAACGCTTCGAGAAGGCCCTGGGGGTCACGCTCGACTCGGTGGTGTTCCGCTCCTCCGGCCAGGACCTGACCACCGCCGGCAGCTACATCGAAATGGCGTCCCGCCTGACCGAGCCGGTCCTCCTGGGCCTGGCGGTCCTCGCCGTCCGCAACCGCGTCAGGCGCTGAGCCGAAGCATCGACGCGAGCCCACGCCCTGACACGGCGCGCCCCGCGGCCTCATCCTGGTCCCATGCATCGCACACGGCACACGACGCACGAGGGACCCGTCACCGTCGAGCGCCTGGACGGGCCGGGCGCGGCGCGGCTGGAGGAGGCGTTCAGCCTGGTGTACGCGGAGGCGTTCGCGGAACCGCCGTACGGCGAGGGCCCGGACGACGTCGCCGCCGCCTTCCGGCGCTTCCGCACCCAGGCCCGCGACCCCGCGTTCCGCGCCGCACTCGCCCGTACCGCGGGCGGCGAGCCGGTCGGCATGGCCTACGGCCGCCCGCTGCCCCCCGACACGGACTGGTGGGACCACCTGACCACCCCGGTCCCGCCCGACGTCCGCCGCGAGGACGGCCACCGCACCTTCGGCCTCCTGGAACTCGCCGTCCGCGCACCGTGGCGCGGCCGGGGCGTCGCCCGCGCCCTGCACGAGACCCTGCTGGACGGCGTCGGTACGGAACGGGTGCTGGTCGACGTCCACCGGGACGCCGAGGAGGCGACGGCGGCGTACCGGGCGTGGGGGTACCGGAAGGTCAGCGAGGCGCGGTCGCAGGACAGCGGGGACGTGTACGTGGTGATGGTGCGCGAGCTGGGGTGAGCGGGTGGTCGTTCGGGGCGGCGTGTGCGCCGTCAGTCGCGGGGCAGTCGTCCAGGAGCCCGGACCTCGATCTGGCGGAAGCGCTCACGGGTTCCGTGAGCGATCGCTGCCGCGTGCCTTCTCGTCAGCGGCGAGTTCGTCCGCGGTACCGACGAATGCCGGTCCGCAGTGGTCAGGGTCGCGCGCCAGGCCGTCTCGACGATGTCGGTCACACCGTGATGGTGCGGAGCGCGGCACGTCGGCGGCGAGCCGGGTCACCGTGGTGGGCCCAGGCCACGGTGACCCGTCCCGGCCGGCGTTCAGCCCAGTTGCCCGGCCACGTAATCGCCCGCCGGGCGCCGGGTGATGACGTTCATCCGGTTCGCCGCGTTCATGAACGCGATCGTGAGCACCAGGCTGGTCAGTTCCGCCTCGTCGAAGTGTTCGGCGGCGCGGGACCAGATGGGGTCGCTGACGCCGACGGGGGCGTCCGCGATGCGGGTGCCCTGCTCCGCCAGTTCCAGCGCGGCGCGTTCCGGCTCGGTGAAGACTGTGGCCTCGCGCCACGTCGCGACCAGGTGCAGCCGCAGCGGGGTCTCGCCGGCGGCGGTGGCTTCCTTGGTGTGGATGTCGACGCAGGTGGCGCAGCCGTTGATCTGGCTGATGCGCAGCGCCACCAGTTCCTGCAGTGCGGGCGGCAGGGGTGAGGTCTCCTTCATCGAACGGCCCGCGGACATGAGCTGCTTGAGGACCTTGTCGGCGCCGGGGGCGGTGAGGAGGTCCAGTCGTGCGTCCATGGTGTGCTCCTTCGTCAGGTGGCTACACCTCCGTGACGACGCAGCCCGGGGCTTTGTGACAGGTGGGCGCCGTCAGCCCTCGGGGTAGAAGACGAACAGCGTGCAGCCCGTCGTCGTCTGCGGGACGTGCGAGGAGCCGGCGGGGGCGTGGATGAAGGAGCCCGCGGGGTAGTCGCGGTGGCCGTCGTTGAAGACGCCGGAGACGACGTAGACCTCCTCGGGGCCGGGGTCGTGGACGTCGATGCCCTCCCAGCGGCTGTCGGGGTCCATCTCCAGCACCTGCGCCGACGCGCCGCGCTCGCCGCGCCACAGCGGGCGCTGGCGGATGCCGGGGAAGAGTTCGTGCACGGGTGCGTCCTGGACGGTGGACCACACGTATCCGGGCGTGTCCGGGCCGGTTCCGCCCGCCCTCGTGGTGGGTGCTGTCTCGTCGGCCCTTGCGTGTTCGGGCTGGTCGGTCGTCGTCATGGAGATCAGCCTGCCGCCCGCCGGCCGTCCCTCCGAGTGTCAGAAATGACATCCTGGGGTACTTTCTTGCCGTGCACCGCGTCGCCGCCCTCGTCCACCCGCCCCAGTCGACCTTCGAACTCGCCTGCACCGCCGAGGTGTTCGGGACCGTACGGCCCGGACTCCCGGTCCGGTACGCCTTCGAGGTGTGCACCGAGCACCCCGGGCCGGTCCCCACCTGCGCCGGGTACGACATGTTCGTGACGGCCGGGCTGGAGGCGCTGGACCGCGCGGACACCGTCGTCGTCCCGGGCTGGCTGCCCACCACCGAGCCGCCGTCGGACCCGCTCGTGCGGGCCCTGCGCCGGGCGCACGGGCGCGGCGCGCGCATCGTCAGCATCTGCTCCGGCGCCTTCGTGCTCGCGCACGCCGGGCTGTTGGACGGGCGGCGGGCCACCATCCACTGGGATCGCGCGGCGGACTTCGCCGCGTGCTTCCCGGCCGTACGGCTCGATCCGGACATGCTGTACGTGGACCACGGTGACGTGGCCACCAGCGCGGGCTCCGCCGCCGGCGTCGACCTGTGCCTGCACCTCGTACGGGAGGACCAGGGCGCCCGGTACGCCGCGCACGTCGCACGGAACATGGTGATGCCGCCGCACCGCGAGGGCGGGCAGCTCCAGTACGCGGCGCCGGCGGACCCCGGGCGGTTCGACGGCTCGCTCGCGCCGCTGCTGGAGTGGGCCGCCGAACGGCTCGGCGAGGCCGTGGACCTGGATGCGATGGCCGCGCACGCGGGGGTGTCGCAGCGCACGCTCGCGCGCCGGTTCGCGGAGCAGCTCGGCACCAGCCCGGGGCAGTGGCTCCTGGGGCAGCGGATCGCCGCGGCCCGGGAGCTGCTGGAGGGCTCCGACCTGCCGTTGGACGCCGTCGCCCGGCGCGTCGGGCTGTCCTCGGCCACCAACCTCCGCCGACGGTTCCTGAACGCCCTCGGCACCACGCCGGGCGCCTACCGGCGGGCGTTCCGCGCCGACGTGAAGTAGCGGCCCGGGGTGACGCCGGTCTCGCGCCGGAAGGCGGCGACGAACGCGCTCACCGTCTCGTAGCCGACCGCCGACGCCACCCGGTGCAGCGGCTCGCCCGCGGCCAGCGCCGGCAGGGACGCGTTCAGCCGGGCCAGCGTGCGCCAGCGGCCGAACGGCATGCCGGTCTCGGCGAGGAAGAGCCGGGCGAGCGTACGGCCGGAGGCGCCGACGCACCGGCCCCAGGCGGCGAGCGTACGGGCGGACGCCGGGTCGTCGAGGAGCGCCCGGGCGACTTCGGCCGCGCGCGGATCGGTCGGCAGCGGGGTGTCGAGGGTGGTCACCGGCACCGGTTCGAGCAGGCCGAGCAGGAGTGCCCGGCCGTGCGCGAGGCTGTCGGCGTCGGCGCGCCGAGAGCCGTCCGTGGGAGCACCGTTAACGTAGTGGATCAGCTCGGCTATCAGCGGGGTGACCTCGACCGGCTGCGGCGCGGTCCACGGCCCCGGCACGGGAGGCGCCGCGTTCAGATAGAGCGACGTCATCGTGGTGTGGCTCGCCGAGACCACCTCGTGCGGCACCTCGGCGGGGATCCACAGCGCCCGGGTCGTCGGCAGCACCCAGGTGCGGCCCCGCGCGTGCACCGTGAGGGTGCCGCGGGAGGCCCACGCCAGCTGGTGCACGGTGTGGGTGTGCCGGCCGAACCGGGTGCCCGCGGGCATCGGGAACGTCCCGATGACCACCGGCGCCCCGCCGTTTTCACCGTGTCCGTCTCGCGACATGACGTGGAAGCGTACGGCCTTCAAGACGGCCGCGCCGCTCCCTAGCGTGGTCGTCATGAACAAGAACCACGAGCTGTGCGCCACCCCCGAGTGGGCCGCCTTCCTCCAGGGCGACGTGCTGCCGGTCGCCGTCGCCCGCGCCGACCTTGGGCGGGAGCTGCTCGAAGTCGGGCCCGGCCCCGGCGCGGCCACCGAATGGCTGCGCACCAGGGTCGAACGCCTGGTGGCCGTCGAACTCGAAGCCGAGGCCGCGGCGCTGCTGACCGAGCGCTACGCGGGCACGAACGTCGAGATCCGGCAGGGCAGCGGGGTCTCGCTGGAGTTCCCCGACGCGTCGTTCGACTCGGCGGCGTCCTTCACGATGCTCCACCACGTGCCGACGGTCGCCCTCCAGAACCAGCTGCTCGCGGAGGTCCTGCGGGTCCTGCGACCGGGCGGCGTGCTCGTCGGCGCGGACAGCCTGCCCAGCCACGAGCTGCACGAGTTCCACGAGGGCGACGTCTACAACCCGCTGGAGCCGGCCGCGTTCCTCGTCCGGCTCCAGACACTGGGGTACGTCGACATCACGCTGCGCGTGAGCGACGGCCTCACCTTCTCCGCACACAAGCCCAAGCCCAAGCCTGAGGCCCTGGCCTAGGCCCGCTTCTGCGCCTGCCAGTCCAACGGGGAGAGTCGCGCGTACTCCTCGTCCCGCTCCGAGAAGTCGGCCACGTCCGTCCGCAGGGTGTTGTGGAAGGCCAGCACGCGCCCGTCGCGGAAGAGCTGCGTCTGGACGGAGTGCCACTGCCCGGCGCGCGGACCGGCCGGCACGTCCAGCGTCGTCGCGCTGTGCACCAGCTCCACGCCGTCGCCCAGTGCGCGACTGGAGAGCAGCCGCATCCGCAGCCGGCTGCCCCGGTAGACGGTGTCGAGGATCTTCTGGTGCTCGGCCGCGATGACGGCCCGGCCCTTCTGGATCCGTCCGAGCGCGTCCACGTAGTCCGCGTCCTCCTCGAACTGCTCCGCCCACGCGGCGCCGTCGGCCGCGTTCCAGGCGCGCTCCAACTCGGCCATGACCTCGTCGATCGCCATCGGTCCTCCACCCTCTCGGCCAATGTTCCACTCTCTAGAACACTGTACTAGCAGGGGGCTCCGCGGGCGTCGCCGTGGTCTCCTCCTCGTACGCGTACTGGCGCGACTGCACCAGGTACATCCGGCGGAACGTGCCCTCCGACCCCTGCGCCATCAGCTCCGCGAAGGAGCCGTTCTCCACGACCCGGCCGCCTTCCAGCACGTAGATCTCGTCGGCGTGCCGGACGCTGTGCAGCCGGTGGGTGATGAGCACCACCGTCTGGCCCTCCGCCGCCAGCGCCCGGATCTGGTCGAAGATCCGCTGCTCCGCCTCCGCGTCCAGCGCGCTCGTCGGCTCGTCCACGACCATGATCCGGGCGTCGCGGTGACGGGCGCGGGCGATGCCGAGGCGCTGCCACTGGCCGCCGGAGATCTGGTGGCCGCCGCGGTAGCCGCGGGCCAGCAGGGTGTCCCAGCCGCGCGGGAGGGACGTCACGGTCTCGTCCGCCCCCGCGTACGCCGCCGCCGCGTCCAACAGGTCGTCGTCGCAGGGCGCGTCGGGGCGGCCGATGGCGACGTTCACCCGGGCGGTGAAGGGCCAGCGGAAGAAGTCCTGCGCCACCACCGCGACCCGGTCGAACAGCTCGGCCCGGTCCGCCTCCGCCGCGTCCACGTCGTCCCACATCACCCGGCCCGCGTCGGGCGCGTACAGACCGCACAGCAGCTTCGCGAGCGTGGACTTGCCGCTGCCGTTGTTGCCGACGAGGGCGATGATGCGGCCGGTGGGGATGGTGACGTTCACGCCCTGGAGCGCGGGCGTGCCGTGGTCGCCGGGGTACGTGAAGGTGACGTCCTCGAAGCGGACGGCGCGCACCTCGGCGGGGAGCGGCCGGCCCGTCGCGGGGATCAGCCGGCGGTCCGCCTCCGCGCACAGCGTGCCGAGGTCGGAGACGAACAGGCTCTCCTCGTAGAGGTAGTTCAGCTGGACGACGAGCGCGTCCAGGTTGGACGAGCCGGTGCGGATGGCGATGACCGCGGTGCCGGCGACCGCCAGGTCCATCGTCCCGGTCCACAGCAGTGCGCCGAGGGTGGCGTACGTGGCGGCGGTGGCCAGCCCGGTCCAGCCGGAGGCGATCAGTCCGGTACGGGCGGCGAGGCCGGCCAGCCGGGTCTGCTCCCGCTCGCCCGTCTCGGCCATCATCCGGAAGTGCTTGAGCAGGAACGGGCCGATGTTGTGCACCCGCACCTCCGGCGCCGCCTGGGCGTCGATGAGGAGCCGGCCGAGGAGCTGGCCGGCGCGCGCGTGCTGCACCCAGGTGTGGAAGGAGACGTACCGGCGGCGGGCGATCGTCAGCGAACTCCACGCGCTGGGCAGCGTCATCAGCGCGAGCAGCGGCAGCAGCGCCGGGTGCAGGATCGTGAGCACCCCGGCCGCCGCGACCAGCGAGATGCCGGCGTTCACCACCGACGTACAGAAGCGGATCATCCGGCGGGCCGACTCCGCGCCCCACTGCGCCGAGTCCAGCAGCTTGTGGAACTGCTCGTCCTCCACCGCCGCCAACTCGACGCGTGCGACCCGCTCCAGGTACTCCTCGGTCGCCACCCGGAACACCTTGGGCTCCAGCCGGCCCGTCCCGGCCGTGGACACCGACCGCAGCAGCGCGCCGACGAGCCCGGCGAACGCGACGACGACCAGCGCGGGCAGCGCCGCGTGCAGCCGGTCCCCGGTCGAGCCGCCGGCCAGCAGGTGGACGAGGACCCCGTTGACCGCGACGAGGCCGACGGCCTGCGCGATGCCGCTGCCCAACTCCGCGCCGGCTACCTGGCGCAGGGCGCGCGGGTCGGCGCGGTGGGCCAGTCGGATGGTGGTGGCGACCAGCCCCGGCAGTCGGGCGACCATCGCGCGCAGGCCGAGCGCCAGGAACGAGCCGTCGTGGGTGCTCCAGCCCGCCTCGTAGCGCAGGGGGCCGCCGAAGAGGAGCCGTTCGGACTCCGAAACCTCCTCCTCGGAGTCGGGTGCGCGGCCCTTCTCAGCCGACTGCTGGGATCGGTGGGACTGCTTCCCCTTGTGCCCCTTGTGCTGCTGGGGTTGCTGGTGGCGCTTCTCGTCCTGGTTCTCGGGCTGTTTGGACCGCTCCGGCTGCTTCTCGTCGTGCTGCTCGGAGTCCCCCGCGGGTCCCCCTCCCGCTCCCCCCACGGCTTCCGTGATCCGTGTCGCTCCGGCTTTCTGGTGAGTCATACGAGCCACCCCGTCTCGCTAGTGCGTACACCCGGCACCCGCCACCCTGCTCGCCCGCCGGCGGCCGTACGGGGGAAAAGGGCGTTTCCGCCCGGGGACGGGGGAGGGTGTGCGATAGGGAACGCGGCGCGGACGGGCGGCACTTCGTGCGGTGCTCAGCCCACCATCCGCACCGGGCCCGACTCCCACGACGTGCGTCGCACCAGCAACACCGCCACGTCGTCGTACCCGGGGTGCGTCGAGCCGTTCGCCGCCCGGCCGCTCGACACCAGGGCGTCGGCCAGCGCCTCCAGGTCGCCCTGCCGGTCCGTGCCGCCGTGCTGCGGTCGGGTCATCCACTGCGACAGCGCGGCCGACACCTCCGCCACGGCCTGCTCGTACGGCCGGTCCGGGGTGTCCACCAGGCCGTCGGTGTACAGCAGCAGCGCGGCGCCCGGCTGGAGCTGCCCGTGGAAGACGGGGTAGCGGTCGGTGGGCGCGTAACCGAGCGGCAGCGCGCCGGGTGACGGCAACTCGTGGACGGTGCCGTCCGGTTCGGCCTGGAGCGGGCTCGGATGGCCGGCCCGGACGACCTGGAGGTGGCCGGCGCGCGGCGAGACGTCCACGATGCAGCAGGTCGCGAAGCGGTCGGTGTCCAGGCCCCACAGGGTGTGGTTGCCACGGGCCATCAGGTGCTCGGCCCGGTAGCCGTCGTACGCGTGCGCCCGCAGGGCCGTGCGCAGCTGCCCCATCACCCCGGCCGCCTGCGCGCTGTGGCCCTCGACGTCGCCGATGACCAGCGAGGCACCGCCGTCCTCGCGCGGCAGCAGGTCGAACCAGTCGCCGCCGACCTGCATGCCCTCGGCGGCCGGCAGGTAGCGGGCGGCGATCTCGAAGCCGGGGAGCCGGGGCAGCGCCCGCGGCATCATCAGCTCCTGGAGCTCGGTCATCCGCCGCCGGAAGAGGTCCGACAGCCGGGAGCGGGCCAGCGACTGGGTGAGGATGCCCGCGATCGCGGCGGTGATGATCTGGTCGTCGTGGGTGAACTGCCGCGGCTGCTCGTACGAGATGAGACAGGTGCCGACCGTGCCGTCCGCCGAGGCCAGCGGCAGGAAGACGAACGCGCCGTGGCACTCGGTGGGCCGCAGCCGCGGATCGGGGAAGCGCTCCAGGTACTCCTCGCGGGAGCCGAAGAACAGCGGATGGCCCGCGCGCAGCGCCTCCGCCATCGGGTTGTTCGCCACCGTGCCGATCACCCGCAGCCGGCTCATGGTGGTCTCGGGGTAGCCCACGGCGCCGGCGAGCAGCAGCCGGCCCTCGTGCTCGATGTGGAGGGCGAGGGCGGTCGCGCCGAGTTCCGGCAGGACCGTCTCCGTCATGGTGTCGAGCACGTCCCTGGTGGAGAGCGCGGAGGCGAAGGAGTTCGTGACCTTGAGGACGAACTCCCGGCGGGCCTCGCGGCGCGACACCCGCTCGCGCTGCGCGGTGCAGTCCCAGACGACGCCGACCATCAGGGCCGGCTCGCCGTCGGGCGCGTACTCGATGCTGCCCTTGGACTCCAACCAGTGGATCGAGCCGTCCGGCCACACGACCCGGTGGACGGCGTGGTGCTCGCCCTCCCGCTTGCTCTTCTCCACGGTGGCGAGGAGCTTGTCGAGGTCGTCGGGGTGGACGGCGGTCAGGAAGGTGGTGACGAGGGAGTCGAAGCGGTCGGGGTCGAAGCCGAAGAGACGGATGGTGCGCTCGTCGGCGACGACGATGCCGGAGGAGACGTCCCACTCGAAGGAGCCGATGTTGCCGCGGGACATGGCCAGCTCCAGCCGGGTGCGACGGCTCTGGCTACGGCGCTGGAACTCCTGGAGGTCGGCCGTGCCGGCGGGCGCGTCCCCGACCGCCGGCGCCGACGCGGGGGCGTCCCCGCCGGCCGCCGCGGCGGCCCGCTCCGCGCCCTCCTGCATCAGCAGGTGCTCCAGCCGGTGCGCACACACCTCCGTGATCATGGTCAGCAGCCGGTGGTCCTCGGGCGTCAGCGCTCCCGGCCGGTCGTACTGGACGACCAGCCCGCCCAGACAGCGGTCGTCGACCAGCAGCGGCATCACCACGAAGTGCACCTTCTCCTGGAGCCCGGCCAGGTCCGGATAGCGCTCGACCAGGTCGTCCGAGACGCCGTGGACGGGCCGCTTCTCGCGCACGGCGACGGCGAGCGGCAGCGAGGAGTCCGGGGCGATCACCGGGAAGCGCCGGATGACCTCCTCGTTGGTGCTGCGGTAGCCGGCGAGCCGGAGCCAGCCGTCCTCGTCGGCGACGAAGACGGACCCTCCGTACGCGCCGATGCCGGCCAGGCCCAGCTCCAGCGCGGTGATCAGCAGGCTCTGCGAGTCCGGGCTGTTCAGCAGGCGGATGACGCCCTCGCGCACCCGGCCCGTGTCACCGCTCCCCCGGCTGTTGTCGGTGTCCTTGCCGTGGCCGTGGCCGTTGTCCTTGCCGTCGTCGTTGCCGATGCCGACGTCCCCGGCTGCCATCGAGCACCTCCTCACGGGGCCGAAGGCCGAGGGCTGCGTAGCCCCCTCACCGACCAGTCTCCCCGGGGACCGCCGTCCCCGCCCGTCCCGGCCACCGGACCTCACCAGCAAAAAGCAGTAAAAGATATTTTTCTTATGTTTAAAGGTGATATCAGACTTTTGGCCCTCCTTTGTAGGCGGGGCAACCGGAACCCTGAAGGGACAGACCCACCCCCCAGAGGAAGCAGCCGGCCCGTGCACCCCACCCCCACCGCACTGCCCGAGGCGCGCCCGCTGGACACCGCCCTGATCACGTCCCTGATCGAGGACGCGACCCTGGCCCCGTCCATGCACAACGCCCAGCCCTGGAGCTTCCGCTTCACCCCGGCGACCCGCACCTTCCGGATGCGGGCCGACCGCAGCCGCGCGATGCCGCAGGCCGACCCCGAGGGCCGGGCCCTCCACATCGGCTGCGCCGCGGCCGTCTTCAACCTGCGGGTGGCCGCGGTGCACGCGGGCTGGGACCCGGTCACCCGACTGCTGCCGGACCCCGCGGACCCCGATCTGCTGGCCGAGGTGGAGCTGGTGCGCCGGCCCCCCGAGTCGTACGACGAACTCGCCGAGCTCCACCCCGCGCTCCGGCGCCGCCACACCAGCCGCGCGCCCTTCCGCGACGAGCGGATCGAGGAGTCCCTGCTCGACGTGGTGCGCCGGGCCGCACTCCTGGAGGGCGCCCGGCTCGCCTTCCCCGACGCCTTCCACCGCAGGACCATCCTCGAACTCAGCGGCGAGGCGATGAACCGCGAACAGGCCGAGCCGGCGCACCGCGAGGAAACGGCGCGCTGGACCGAGGGCCCGGGCCGGGAGGACGTCGGCGAGGAGGGCGTCCCGCGGTACGCCTTCGGGCCGCGCAGCCGCTCGGGAGGCGCGCCGGTGCGGGACTTCGAGTCACCGGACGACACGTACGTACGGGAGTGGGCGGTCTTCGAGGAGTCGCCGCAACTGGCGTTGCTGGGCACGGCGTTCGACCGCCCCGTGGACTGGCTGCGGGCAGGGCAGGCGATGGAGCGCGTGCTGCTGGAGGCGACGCTGGACGGCCTGGCGACGTCGGTGGCCTCGCAGGCGCTGGAGTGGAGCGACCTGCGGTGGGCGGTGCGGGACCCGGCGACGGCGATGGGGCACGTGCACATGGTGATCCGTCTGGGGTACGGGCCCATGGGCCCGTCGACCCACCGGCGACCGGTCAGCGAGGTGCTGACCTTCGAGTGACGCCCACGGGGTGCACGGGGTCCACGGGGTGCACGGGGTCCACAAGGCGCATGAGGCATGGGTGCAAAATGCGCAAGATCCCAGGAAATGGAAGTGTGGAGCCATGTCATCCACGCCCAACGGGGCCCGGCCGGCGATCGTGCACCAGCAGGCCGACCTCCAGGACCGACTGCCCTTCTCCGACACCCAGGACTTCGAGGACGCCGCACGGGGCCTGATCGCCCGCCGCACGCCGAACGTCGTCACCGCTGACGACGGCTCCCCGGTCTGGGACGGCGACTCGTACGCCTTCCTGAGCGGCGACGCCCCCGACACCGTGAACCCGAGCCTGTGGCGCCAGTCCCGGCTCGTCGCCCAGCAGGGCCTCTACGAAGTCGTCGACGGCATCTACCAGGTCCGCGGCTTCGACCTGTCGAACGTGACGTTCGTCGAGGGCGAGAAGGGGGTCGTCGTCATCGACCCCCTCATCTCCGTGGAGACCGCGGCGGCGGCCCTCGCGCTCTACCGCGAGCACCGCGGCGACCGCCCCGTCACCGGCGTCGTCTACACGCACTCGCACGTCGACCACTTCGGCGGCGTCAAGGGCGTCACCACCGCGGAGGACGTGGCCGCGGGCCGGGTGCCGGTGCTCGCGCCGGAGGGCTTCCTGGCACACGCGGTCTCCGAGAACGTGTACGCGGGCACCGCCATGGGCCGCCGCGCGGCCTACATGTACGGCGCGTCCCTCGCCCGCGGCCCCCGCGGCCAGCTCGGCGCCGGCCTCGGGCAGACGACGTCGACCGGCACGGTCACCCTCGTCCCGCCGACCGTGGACGTCACCACGACCGGTCAGGAGGAGGTCGTCGACGGCGTGCGCATGGTGTTCCAGATGGCGCCCGACTCCGAGGCGCCGGCGGAAATGCTCATCCACTTCCCCGACCTGCGGGCGCTGTGCACCGCCGAGGACGCCACCCACACGCTGCACAACCTGCTGACCCTGCGCGGCGCGGTGGTCCGCGACCCGCACGGCTGGGCGGGCTACCTCACCGAGGCGATCGACCTCTTCGGCGACGTGACGGACGTCGCCTTCGCGTCACACCACTGGCCGACCTGGGGCCGGGACCGCGTCGTACGGTTCCTCAGCGTCCAGCGCGACCTGTACGCGTACCTCCACGACCAGACCGTGCGCCTGATCAACAAGGGCTGGACCGGAGCCGAGATCGCGGAACACCTCAGGCTGCCGCCCGCGCTGGAGAACGCCTGGAGCACCCACGGCTACTACGGCTCGGCCAGCCACAACATCAAGGCGATCTACCAGCGCTACATGGGCTGGTTCGACGGCAACCCCGCGCACCTGTGGCAGCACCCGCCGGTCGCGGCCGGGAAGCGGTACGTCGAGTTCATGGGCGGCGCCGACGCGGTCGTCACCAAGGCCCGCGGCTCGTTCGACGCCGGCGACTTCCGCTGGGCGGCCGAAGTGCTCGGCCACGTCGTGTTCGCCGACCCCGACCACGCCGCGGCGCGCGAACTGCTCGCCGACACGTACGAACAGCTCGGCTACGGAGCCGAGAACGGCACCTGGCGCAACTTCTACCTGTCGGGCGCGACCGAACTGCGCGACGGGCGGTTCGGCACTCCGACCGTCGCCGCGTCCGCCGACATCATCGCCAACCTCAGCCTGCCGAAGCTCTTCGACGCCCTCGCCGTCCAGATCGACGGCCCGAAGGCGTGGGACGAGGACTTCACCATCGACGTCCGGCTGACCGATGCCGCCCCCGGCACCGACGCCCGGTACCGCCTCCGCCTCGCCAACGGCGTGCTCACCCACACCGCGGCGCCCCAGCGCGGCGACGCCGACGTCACCCTGACGACCACCACCACGGCCCTCCCCGCCCTGGTCGCCGGCCCGTTGACGCCGGACCGGCTGGACGGCGCCGGCATCCGCATCGACGGCGACCGCTCCGTCCTCGCCACCCTCGCCGCCCTCCTCGACCCGGGCGACCCGGACTTCCCGATCGTCACTCCGTGAGCCGGAGCGATGCGTGTGCCCTTGCCTGCGTGTCAGCGGGCGCGACCCCGCCGTGCCGGCTCAGCACTCGTGCCGCCCTCAGCCCGGTGGGACCTGCCCGCGCAGTTCCGGGCCGCAGAGACCAACGCACCCGCAGCACGACGGCGGAACCATCACCCGCACGCGGAGCACCCGCACCCGCACCGCCTCCTCATTTCGCGTCCGCGTAACACCGCACCACCGCCGTCGTCAGGGGAAACCGCACCGGGGTGTCGCCGAAGGCGACCCGGCCCGCCAGCTCCGCCGATGCGGCGATCGCGCGGGTGACCGCGTCCGTCTCGTCCTCGGGGCAGTGCACGATGACCTCGTCGTGCTGGAAGAAGACCAGCTCCGCCCGCATCGACGCCGTCGCGCCGCGCAGCGCCGCGAGGAGCAGCAGCGCCCAGTCCGCGGCGCTGCCCTGGACGACGAAGTTACGGGTGAAGCGGCCCCGCGCCCGCGCGTTCGTCGAGGCGTAGCCGGGGACGAAACCGCTCTCCGAGGCGCCGGTGCCCGCGCCGGCCGGGTCGGCCGGGGCCTCCTGCGGAAGGCCCGCCTCGCCGTCGTCGTCCCCCGCCCCCGCCGCCGGCGGGCTCGTCCGGCCCAGCCACGTGCGCACCAGGCGGCCTTCCTCGCCGGCGCGGGCCGCGTCGTCCACGTACGCCACCGCCGCGGGGAAGCGCCGCCGCAGCGCCGCCAGGTTCTTCAGGCCGTCTCCGGACGTCTGGCCGTACACCGCGCCGAGCAGCGCCAGCTTCGCCTGCTCGCGGTCGCCGGAGAACGCCCGGTCGGACAGGGTCGTGTACAGGTCGCCGGGGTGTCCGGCGACCTCCATCAGGCCCGGGTCGCGGGAGATCGCCGCCAGCACCCGGGGCTCCATCTGGTCCACGTCGGCGACCACCAGCCGCCAGCCCTCGTCGGCGACGACCGCGCGCCGGATCACCTTGGGGATCTGGAGCGCGCCGCCGCCGTTCGTCGTCCAGCGGCCGGAGACCGTGCCGCCGGGGAGGTACTCCGGGCGGAACCGGCCGTCGCGCACCCAGTCCTGCAACCAGCTCCAGCCGTGCGCCACCCAGATCCGGTACAGCTTCTTGTACGCGAGCAGGGGCGCCACCGCGGGGTGGTCGACCTCCTCCAGCTCCCACCGGCGGGTCGACCGCACCCGGACGCCCGCCGCCGCGAACGCCTTCACCACCTCCGCCGGCAGGTCCGGCCGCACCCGCCGCCCGAACGCCGCCGACACCTCGTCCGCCAGCTCCGCCAGGCGCCGCGGCTCGCCGCCGCCCGCGTACCGCTCGCCCAACAGCTCGTCCAGCACGCCGCGGTGCACGTCCGCCCGCCACGGCAGCCCCGCGCGGTGCAGCTCCGCGGCCACCAGCATCCCGGCGGACTCGGCGGCCGTCAGCAGCCGCATCCGCCCGGGGTGCTCGGCGGCCCCGTGTCTTCGCTGCTGCTCCGCGTACACCTCCAGCAGTGACTCCAGCGGCACGGCCACCGGCTCCGGCTCGAAGAGCGAGGACTGCGCCCCGGGCTCGGCGGCCCGCTGCGGCGGATCGGGCGGCACCGGCTGGCGGTGCAGCCGGGCGAGCGCCGCCGCGGCCGAGCGGGGCTCCCCCAGCCGCCCCTCGTGCCCCAGCAGCAGCGCTTCCGCCGCCTCGACGTCGTAACACCGCTCGACGCGGACGCCGGCCGCGAGCAGCCGGGGATACGCCTCGGCCGTCGACCGCCACACCCAGCGGCCGACCTCGGGGCGCGAGCGCACCGCGGCGGCGAGGTCGGGCTCCTCGACGACGGGCCCCGCGGGCAGCCCGTCGGGGCGGAGGGGGACGAGCCGTGCCCCGCCCCCTTCCACCGCCGCCACGGCCCACCGTTCAGCCATGCGCCGAGTCTCGCACCCGGGTCTGACATCGCCCCGAACGCAGCGCTCTCAGGGCAGTTCGCGCACCACCCGCGCCGGGTTCCCCACCGCCAGCACCCCCGCCGGCAGGTCCTTCACGACCACCGACCCGGCGCCCACGACCGTGTTCTCCCCGATCGTCACGCCCGGGCAGACGACGACCCCGCTGCCGAGCCAGACGTTGTCCCCGATCGTGATCGGCTCGCCCCGCTCCCAGCCCGCCCGACGGCGCTCGTGGTCCAGCTCGTGATTCGGCGTCACCAGTTGCACGTTGGGACCGATCTGGACGTCCGAGCCGATGGTGATCGGCGCGGCGTCCAGGAAGACCGCGTTCACGTTCACAAAGACGTTGTCGCCCATGGTGATGTACGTGCCGTAGTCGCACTCGAACGGCGGCCGGATCCGCACGTTCTCGCCCACCGAACCGAACAGCTCCTTGAGGATCGCCGCCCGCTCCTCGCGCGACCCCCAGGGGATCGCGTTGTACCGGGCGCACAGCTCGATGCGGCGCTTGATGTCCTCGATGGAGTCCGGATCGCCGGGCAGGTACCAGTCGCCCGCCAGCATCCGGTCCTTGTGCTCGCCCACCTTGCAGCCTCCTGCTCTCCGCGGCCCCCGTCGACCCGCTTAGGTCCTGTCTGGACCTAGGATCACCTCCTGCCAGTGGACGGATCCAGGGGGTTTTCATGACGTACGCGAACGGGACCGCGCGAAGAATCGGCGGGCTCGCCACACTGCCCCTCGCCTTCGCCCTGCTCAGCGGCTGCGGCACCGAAGCCGAGCCGTCGGGCAAGGCCGCCCCCTCTTCTGCCTCGGGCACGGAATCCGCCGCCGCGACCGGCCCCGTCCACAGCGTGGGCGCCAAGGGCGGCCCCTGCCCCCTCCCCGTGACCCTCGACGCCCCCGCCGACTGGAAGGTGGCGCCCGTCAAGCTGGAGGGCGAGGCCGGGGCGGCGATCGGCGTCCAGGGCACGGTCACCCTGGCCTGCGAACTCGACGCCCGCCCCAGCGGCGCCACCGGCTTCCTGCGCGTGTGGACCGGCTCCCTGCCGGGCGAGGACCCGCGCGCCGCCCTCGAAGCCTTCGTCGCCGACGTCCCCGACGAGAAGCGCGAGCAGGTCGTCTACCGTGAGGTGAAGGCCGGCGCCCTGCCGGCCGTCGAAGTGACCTACCTCGGCACCAGCGCCGTCACCGAGGAGACCGAGAAGGAACGCGCGCTCGCGGTCGGCACGCCCAGCGGCGTCGTCGTCATCGCCGTGGACGCCATGGACGACGCGGAGCACGAAGCCGTGCTCCCCGCGTACGAGCGCGCGAAGCAGTCCGTACGCACCACCTGACCCGCCCGTACCGTACGTACCCCTGACACCCATGAGCCAGCAGACCCCACCGCCCTCCGCCGTCGACGCGGCCTTCGCGACCGCCCTGTACGCCCGCGCCCCGCGCAAGGGCGTGGACGCAGCGCTCGACACGGCCGCCTCCCGCCTCGCCGCCGACCCCGCCGACGAAGCGGTCGACGCCGAGCTGACCCGCCGCGGCGAGGGCTTCCTGCGCGGCGCGTGGGAACGCGGCTGGCAGCCCGCGGACGTCGTGCGGCTGGTCCGCCGCGACCTCGAAGACCACCACGTCCGCGCCGTCGCCGCCCTCATCAGGTCCGAGGCCGACCGCTACCCGCCCGCGGCGCTCCCGGCCCGCTGGGCGGCCCAACTCGCCGAGCTGGCGCCGGACGCGGTGCCGCCGTGGCGGGCGCCCGACCGCTTCTCGTACGCCACGGCCGTACTGGAGCTGTACCGCCTGCTGCTGCACCTGCCCTCGATCGAGCCCGTCGACCCGGTCCCCGGCGGCTCCCCGGCCGCCGTCCCGCGCGGGCCGCTCCCCGCGGGCGAGAGCCGCACCCTGACCCGGATACGCGCACTGCTCGCCAAGGCGGAGGCCACCGACTACCCCGAGGAGGCCGAGGCCCTCAGCGCGAAGGCGCAGGAGCTGGCGGCCCGGCACAGCGTCGACCCCGACACCCTCACCGGGCCGTCCGCGACCACGGCCGGCCCCGCGGCCTGCCGCATCGGCGTCGACGCGCCGTACGAGACGGCGAAGGCGATCCTGCTCGACGCCGTCGCGGAGGCCAACCGCTGCCGGGCCGTGTGGAGCGAGGACTTCGGCTTCTCCACGGTCGTCGGCTTCGCGTCCGACCTGGACTCCGTCGAGGTGCTCTACACCTCGCTCCTGGTCCAGGGGAACGCGGCGATGACCCGCGCCGAGGCCGCGCAGCGCGCCGGGGGCCGCAAGCGCACCAAGACGTTCCGGCAGTCCTTCCTGACCGCCTACGCCGCCCGCGTCGGCGAGCGCCTGACGTCCACCGCCGCGGCCGTCGCCGCCCCGGAGGACCTGCTGCCCGTGCTCGCCACGCGCGAGGTCGCGGTGGCCGCCACGACCGAGGCGATGTTCCCGCGCACCACCTCGACCCGGGTGCGCGGCGTCAGCGACGAGGCCGGCTGGACGGAGGGCCGCGCGGCGGCCGACAACGCCCGGGTCGCCCCGGAGCGCCCGCCCCTGCGGTAGGGGCACTGCCTTGGCGGGCGCGACGGCGCCGTAAGGGGTACGCAACGAGGGCGCCCACAACCCGGCGGGTGGCTGGCCGCGGAGACCAGCCCACCCGCGCAGGGGCCCCGCGTCGGTTACCCCGGGGCGAGGCGGCTCAGGTGTTCCCAGGATCGGTACGCGTCCGTCTGCGCCCGGCCCATTTCCAGGACGTGGTCGAAGGACTGGCTGCCGACGATCAACCGCCGGGGCGGGTCCGGCAGTGCGACCAGTTCCATGACGGCCGGCGCGGCGGTGGCCGGCTCCGGGGCCACGGCGTCGCCCCACATCTCCTCCATCCGGGTCCGCAGCGCCGCGTACTCCGGCAGGGGGTCCGTGTTCGTGGTGCCGGTGGTGAACAGGCCGGTGTTGTAGCCGCCCATCTGGACGATGGTGACCTTGACGCCGTACCCCTCGGCCTCCATCGCCAGGGCCTCGCTGACCGAGTCCAGCGCGGCCTTCCCCGCGCCGTAGAAGCCGACGGTGGCCATGCCGCCGCCGCTGCCCATCGAGGTGACCTGGAGGAGCCGTCCCCCGCCTCGGGCCCGCAGATGGGGAAGGACCGCCTGCGCCACCCACACGGCACCGAAGAAGTTCACGTCCAGATGCGCCCTGATCTGCTCCTCCGTGGCCTCCTCCACCATGCCGTAGAGCATTCCGCCGGCATTGTTGACGACGACGTCGAGCCCGCCGAACGCGGCTGCCGCCCGCTCCACCCCGTCGAACACGGCCCCGCGGTCGGCGACGTCCAGCGCGAGCGGCACGAGCCGACCGGGGTGCTGATCGGCGAGTTCCTCCAGGGGCTCGACGTTGCGGGCCGCGGCCACCACCCGGTCGCCGGCCGCCAGGGCGGCCTCGGCGAAGGCCCTGCCCAGGCCGCGGGACGCGCCGGTGATGAACCAGATCCTCGACTTCGACACTGCGCCTCACTTCCAGCCACCATGGGCCACCTCAGAAAACGAGACGATGCGTCTCGTTTCTTTGGAAGCCTAAGGCATCGCCGGGACTTAGCGAAACGGTGCGTCTCGTTTTTCTTCCACTAGGGTGAGCGCATGTCCAACGAGAAGGGGCCGGACCACTCCCGGCGCAGGGAGCGTTCCCGGCAGGCGATCCTCGCGGCCACCCGCGCGCTGGTCGCCGAGGAGCCGTACGAGAAGGTCACGGTCGAGGCCATCGCCGCCCGCGCCGGCGTCGGCAAGCAGACGATCTACCGGCGGTGGCCCTCGAAGAGCGCGGTCGTCTTCGCCGCCCTCCTGGCGCTGAGCGAGGGCGCGGACGCCGGGTCCGTCGCGCTGCCGGACACGGGCGACCTGGAAGCCGACCTCAAGCTCGTCATGCGCGCCACCGTCGAGGAGTTCACCGACCCCGCCTTCGACAAGCTGATCCGAGCCCTCAACACCGAGGTCGCAGCCGACGCCGAGCTGGCGGCCGAGTACCGCGAGAAACTGGCCCGGCCGCTGGAGGAGGCGAAGAAGACGCGCCTGCGCAGCGCCCAAGGAGCCGGCCAGCTCCACCCCGACGCCGACCTCGACCTCGCCCTCGAAGTGCTCTACGCGCCCCTCTTCCAGCGGTGGCTGCACCGCAGCGGCCCGCTGACGCCCGCGTACGCCGACTCCCTCGTCGACGCGACGCTGCGGGCCTTCGGCCCCTGAAGGGACCGCCGAAAGGACCACTGAAGGGACCCCCGGAGGGACCACCGAAGGACCGCCGGAGCGCGGTTCGCAGGGCACGCGGGGAACTCCCCGGCGTTACGGTACGACCACTGCAGGGACGGACGAGGACGCAGACGTACGGTTCCCAGGAGGTCGACGTGGTGCCCCACCCCCAAGGCCGGGCCGAGGTCCAGGACCACGAAGAGGCCCGGGCAGCGGCCCAGGCCCCGCCCGAGTGGTACGCGGACGACACGCTCTGGGTGGACTTCGCGCCCACGATGTTCTCCGCCGCCCGGGCCGACTCCGTCGCCGCGCTCGTCGCCGACGCCGCCCTGCTCGACTTCCCGCCCGGCTCGCGCGTCCTCGACCTGTGCTGCGGCCCCGGCCTCTTCGTCGTCCCGCTCGCCCGTCGCGGCCACCACGTCACCGGCGTCGACCTGAGCGAGCCGATGCTGGCCCGGGCCCGCACCGCCTGCGCCGACGCCGGCGTCACCGCCGAACTGCTGCGCGCCGACATGCTCCACCACGTGCGCCCCGGCGCGTACGACGTCGTCCTCAACGTCTTCACCTCCTTCGGCTACTTCGCCGACCCCGCCGACAACCTCCAGGTCCTGCGCAACGCCCGGCGCAGCCTCGCGCCCGGCGGCCGGCTCGTCGTCGACGTCATGGGCAAGGAGGTGCTGGCCGGCTGGATCGGCCGCCCCCAGGTCGTCGACCTCCCCGACGGCTCGTACGTCGTCCAGCGCGACACCGTCCTCGACAGCTGGCGGCGGCTGCGCACCGACTGGACGCTGGTGCGCGGCGAGAACGCCCGCACCGCCGCCATCCACTCCTTCCTCTACAGCGCCGCCGAACTCCACGACCTCTTCCGCGCGGCCGGCTTCGACTCCGTGGCGACGTACGGGGACTTCGACGGCGGTCCGTACGACCAGCACGCCCGCCGCCTGGTCGTCGTGGGCCGCACGCCCGCCGCCTAGGGCCTGTCGGGCCCCTCCCCCACCCTGCTTGAGGAGACCCCCCTCACCATGCCCTCACCCGTGACACCCGAGCTCGCCGCGGCGCGCGCCACCGTGCACGAGCACATCACCGACGCCCTCAAGGACCCCGCCTTCGTCCGCCTCGCCGACTCGGTCGTCCTCGCCCGCTTCGAGACGATGAAGGTGTACGCGGCGCTGGGCGCCGTGCGCACCCTGCTGGAGTCCGGCCGCGTCGCGCCCGGTCAGACCGTGGTCGACAGCTCCAGCGGCATCTACGCCCTCGCGCTCGCCATGGCCTGCCACCGCTACGGACTGCACTGCCACATCGTCGCCTCCACCACCGTGGACGCCACGATGCGGGCCCAACTCGACGTGCTGGGCGCGACGGTGGAGCAGATGCCGCCCTCCCACGACCTGCGGCTCGACCAGGAGCGGCGGGTGCGCCGGGTGCGGGAGCTGCTGCACAGCCGCCCCGACGTGCACTGGATGCGGCAGTACCACGACCCGGTCCACTACGCCGGCTACCAGGAGTTCGCCGACCTCGTCACCGCCGCGCTGCCGCCGGGCCCGCTCACCGTCGTCGGCGCGGTCGGCACCGGCTCCTCCACCGGCGGGCTGACCCGGGCGCTGCGTGCCGGCGGCCGGCAGGTGCGGCTGGTGGGCGTCCAGCCCTTCGGGAGCGTCACCTTCGGCAGCGAGCGGTTCAGCGACCCGGAGGCCATCATCGCCGGCATCGGCAGCTCCATCCCGTTCGGGAACGTACGGCACGAGCTGTACGACACCCTGCACTGGCTGGACTTCCGGCACGCCATGGCGGGCGCGGTGGAACTGCTGCGCCGGCACGCCGTCTTCGCGGGCCTGTCGACCGGTGCCGCGCACCTCGTCGCGCGCTGGGAGGCCGAGCAGGGCCCCACGGGGACGACGCACCTGGTGCTGGGCGCCGACACCGGACACCGGTACGCGGAGCGGGTGTTCGCCCGGCACGCCGAGGCGCTGGATCCGCGGACCCTGCGTCCGCAGCGGATCGCGGACCTCGGCGAGCTGGCGCCGCCGTGGGCGGTGATGGAGTGGGAGGCCCGCCCGGCGCCGCCCGCGGCCCGCGTCCCCGTCGCCCCCTCACGTACCGCCGGATCCACAAGCACCACCGCCACCAGCACTACTGGCACCACCGCCACCACCGGCACTACTGGCGCCACCGGCCCTACTGGCACTACGAGCACCAGGAACGTCCCATGACGATCGTCGCCCTCGAAGCCCTCTCCTTCGGCCTGGACCGCCTCGCCCGCGCCGCGTCCGCAGCCGGCCACGCGCTCCACCTCTTCACCGGTGACCGCGCGGTCTACCGGCACGAGCTGGCCGCCGTCGCCCCCGACGCCCTTACCGTGGTGGACGTCGACACCACCGACCTCGACGCCGTGCGGCGCGCGCTGGCCGCCGTGCCCGACCTCGCCGGGCTGGTCAACACCACTGACACGTGGAGCGTCCCGGCCGCCGACCTCGCCTCGGAGTTCGCGCTGCCGGGCCCCGACCCGGCCGCGGTGCGCGGGCTGCGGGACAAGTCGCTCGTACGCCGCAAGCTGTACCGCGCCGGCCTCAGCCGGGGCACCGCGTCCGACGACCCCGCCACGGTCGAACTGCCCGCGGTCCTCAAGGACTCGGCCGGCACGTCGTCCCGCGCCGTGTGGATCGTGCACGACGAGGCGGAGCGCCGCGCCGCGCTCGACGCGGCGGCCACCACCGGAATGAAGGGGACGTTGTTCGCCGAACCGTTCCTCGCCGGCCCGCTGTACAGCGCGGAGACGCTGACGTGGAAGGGCGAGACGCGGCTGCTGGGCGTGACGAGCCGGCAGACCTCCCGCACCCCGGCCGTACGGGAGGAGGCCGCGGCCTTCCCCGTCGCGCTGCCGCCGCACGAGGGCGAGCGGATCGCCGCCTGGGTGGCGGAGGTGCTGGCCGTCGCCGACCACGACCAGGGCTTCGCACACGTGGAGTTCGTCCTCACCGTGCACGGCCCCGAACTCGTCGAGGTCAACCGGCGCATCGGCGGCGCGCTGATCGGCGAGGCGCTGTGCCGCTCCTACGGCAACGCGGTGTACGAGGCGCTGGTGGACATCACCCTCGGGGTCCGGCCCGCGCTCCTGGACGCACCGGCGACCGCGGGGCGCGAGGGCCCCGCGGTCGCGTTCGTCCTGGTGTACGCGGACCGGCCCGGGGTCCTCACGGGGTGGCGGGGGCTTGAGGGCCTTGCGGCGTTCCCCGGCCGGGTGGAGTGGTACCCGGTGCGGGCGCCCGGGGACGCCGTCGCCGCCGTCGACGACCAGCGCGGCTGCACCGGCATGGTGCTGGCGGAGGGGCCCACGGCGGAGTTGGCGCAGCACCGGGCGTGGAGCGCGGCGACGACCGTACGCCCCCTGACGGCGCCCTGACCGCACGTGATCCGTCGGTTCGGCGCGCCCCACTTCTGACTGCTCGCCGCCGCCCAAGCGGCCCTCCTACCGCTGCTCCTGCGCGCAACCCCGCGCCCCCGCAGCCCCGGGAGGGCGACGCCCTCCACCCGTAGCTCCCGCGCGCCGCCTGACATACCCGCCGTAGCCCCGCGCAGTTCCGCCCCCTGCGCCCGCAGGGCGTGGGCATTTAGGGGCGCGGGGAACTGCGCGACAGGCCCACCACCGGCCCGCAGCAGCCAACACACCCACAGGAAAACGGCGGTACGTCTCAGGGGTGCGGGGAACTGCGCGAACAGCACCCGCTGCGCCGCAGGGACCAACGCTCCCGCAGCGGCACGGCGCGCCCGTCAGGTCGCGCAGAGCCCCTGCGGGCCCCAAGGGGACCGCAGGGGACCACCCGTCAGCGCGGCCCCGCGGGACGCGCTACGCCGCGACGAGCACGCCCGCGCCCCCCTCCGCCACGTCCCTCGGCCCCGCTCGCTCGTCGAGCCAGACCGCCGCGAGTTCGCGGCGCGCCCGGGCGACCCGGGATCTTATGGTGCCGACGGGGCAGCCCAAGACCTCCGCGGCTTCCCCGTACGACAGGCCCAGCAGCCGGGTCAGCACGAACGCCTGCCGCCGCCCCTGCTCCAGCGCCGCCACCGCGTCCATGAACGCCACGGACTCGTCGAAGCCCGGCAGGTGCAGCCGTCCCGAGCCGGCCCGGTCGGCGGCCCCGACCCAGTCGTCCGCGGTGTCCGCGATCCGGGGGCGGGCCGCGGCCCGGCGGATCCCGTCGACGACGACCCGGCGGGCGATCGCCAGCAGCCAGGTCCGTGCGCACGAGCGCCCGGCGAAGCCGCTGAGGCTGGTGAGCGCGCGCAGGTACGTCTCCTGCGCGAGGTCGTCCGCCCCCGGCACGTCGGTGGTCAGATGGACGAGGAAGCGGCGTACGTCCTCGTAGGTGGCTTCCACGAACAGCTCCGTGGCCCGGCGGTCGCCGCCCCCCGCAGCCAGGGCCCAGCCGGTGATCTCCGCGTCGTTCCGGTCGTTCCGGCTGCGTCGCGACGCATCGTTCCGACCGGGTCGCACGGCATGCGGATATAGCGAATGAGGCATGACAAAACACCCTTCACATCCGAACTTTTCCCAGGAGAGGTCAAGAACGGACGGACGGGCGGCCCGCGCCGGGTCACGGCCCTCAGCGGGGTGAGGGACGCGGGCGGGCCCGGCGGCGGGCGGGGCGCGGTGACGAGGCGCACGACGCACGGCGGCCCGGCGCACCCTCCGAAGAGCGCCGTACGGACCAGCCGCAGCCGCTGTCGCACGTGCTGCGGCAGCGGCGCGGCCCGCCCCAGCCGGGCCAGTTGGGCGAGCGCCCGCTCCCCGCGCCACAGCCACCAGCCGCAGACGGCGCCCGCGAGCAGGTGCGCGAAGGTCATGCCGGAGGTGAGGAGCCCGGGGTCGAGCGCCCGGTCCAGCGCGGCGACGGGGGCGGAGCGCATGCCCGGGTGCGGACCGATGTGGTGCGGCACACCGACGCCCGGCGCGGGGGCGGTGCCGTGACCGACGGCCGCGAAGAGCAGATGGAGACCGACCTGCGCGGCGGCGCCGGCGCCGACGACGGCTCCGGCGGAACGTTCCTTTCGAGTCAATCGCCACGCGAGGGCGGCGAGCGGCGGCAGGGCGAGGCCGTACGCGAATCCGGGGGGCGAGTCGCCCGACGCGAGGTCGTGCCCGAACCCGGACGCCACGGCGCACACGGCGGTGAGCACCGCGGTGTGCACGAGGCGGAGTGCGGATCCGGCTCTCATGCGGCTCATCGTGCCAGCGCGACCTGTGGCTCTGGGAGAGCCACTCGATCATCAGATGTCCGCTCATTGGGCGGTTTACCGCCACGGAGGGCGGCGGTGACCCACGTCACGTGAAGGTGCCGGGAACTTTCCCGCCCCCGCCCCCGACCACTTGAGCAAGCACACGATCCCCCCACGGATCACCCGTCCCGACCCACCCGCCCGGCGCACCGACCTCCTGACGCCCTGACTCCCCTGGCCTTCCCCCCACACGTGCACATCGGATCGCGGAGGAGCGACCTCGATGCATCCCCCTACGGAGCGGACCGCGCCCGCGTCCCAGCCCACCCGAGCCCCGCGGATAACGCTCCGCTCGGACCTACGGGCGAGTTGGCTCGACGGACTGATCGCCCTGGTGATCACGGGCGCCCTGTTCGCCCTCATCTGGACCCGGATCAAGTCGCGGGCTTCCGACACGGCCACGGTGATGCCCTTCATGGCCGACGACCCCGAAGCCTTCTGGCTGTACTTCCTGAGCCAGGCGTTCGGCTGGTCGGCGCTGCTGTGGGCCTGGGGCACGGTCATGATCGGACTGCTGCTCTCCGGCCGCCGCATCCCCTGGCTGCGGATCTCCGGCACCCGACTGGAGCGCCTGCACCGCACCACCAGCCTCAACACCATCATCCTGATCGCGGCCCACGCGCTGCTGTTCGCCGCGGAACTCATCCGCTTCGACGACGACACCTGGCCCGCGGCGACCTGGACCGCCTTCGTCGAGACGTTCGTCCCCGGCGGCTACCAGACCGGCACCGGCCGCGTCGCCATCCCCGTCGGCCAGGCGGCGCTGTACCTGGCGATCCCGCTGGGCCTGCTGTTCTACGTGCGCCACCGCATGGGGCCCAAGACCTGGCGGGTGATGCACCGCTTCGTGATCGTCGTCTACGTGCTGAGCGTCTGGCACACCCTGCTGTACGGCACGAACGTCTGGTACGACGGCTGGTTCCGCACCACGATCTGGCTGCTCCAGATCCCCGTGGGCCTGCTGCTCCTGCTCCGCCTGGTGCGCCCGGCGCGCCGCTCGGAGAAGCTGCCGCCGGTGGCGCAGGCGTCGTCCAAGTCGCTGTGGGGCGTACGGCTGACGGGCCGGCTGGCCGCGGCCGGCGTGGTCGCCGCGCTGCTGGCGGTCGTCCTGTCGGGCCACGACGGCGGTCGCCAGAAGCCGCCCGAGGACACGTCCTCCAGCCACGAACACGACTGACGACCGGTCCGAACCGCGCACCGGGGGCGGGGCCGGCGCTACTTGCCGCCCCCGCCCCCGCGGGCGTACTGCCGGCACTCGCCGGTGAAGACCGCGGCCAGTTCCGCGGTGACGATCGAGGAGACGAGCGCCGCGGTGTCCCCCGTCGCGGTGGGGGGCTCGCGGTACACCTGGAGCGCCAGTCCCTCCGTCACGGCGGCCAGCCGCAGCGCCGCCGGGCCGGGGTCGAGGTCCGGCTCGACCTCGCCGCACTCCTTGCCGTTGTGCACCGCGCGGGCGAGGTCCTCGCGGATCCGGCGCGCGGTCTCGACGTCCACCGCGGCGAGCGCGGGCGCGTCGAGCGCGCGCCCGGCGAACGCCCGGGCGACGCGGTACTCCGCGCGCCGGGTGTCGTCCAGCGGGATGAACTCCGTCAGCACCTCCACCATGATCGCGGCGATGGGCCGCTGGTGCCGCGTCCCGGTGCGGATGCGTTCCTCCGCCCTCCCGCGGATGCGCGCGCTCACCGTCGTGAAGGCGTGCAGCAGCATCTCGTCCTTGGTGCGGAAGTAGTGCTGCACCAGCCCGACGGACATGCCGGCGGTCCGGGCGGTGCGGGCGACGGTGACGGCGTCGAGCCCGTTCTCTGAGATCAATTCGCAGACGGCGGCGGCGATCTGACGTCGGCGTTCGTCGTGGTCGGCGGTCCTTGGCACTTGATAACCGTACCAGCGTACGGTAAAAACCGTATGGCCATATGGTTATCCGTGTCCGCCTCGATCCTGAGGACCGCCATGCCCGACCACCGCCACCCGCTTGCGCATGCGCACCGCCGCGCCGCCGCGGCCGTGCTGCCGCTGTTGTTCCTCCTGCTCGCCGTCCCGCCGCCGGCCGCCGCGGCGGCCACGCCTCTTGAATCGCCGTCAACCAGCCCGTACGCCGAACTCGACGCGTACGTCCGCGACCGCATGGCGGCGACCGACACCCCCGGCCTCTCGTACGCGGTCGTCGGCCCCGACGGCCCCCTCCACCAGCGCTCCTGGGGCACGGACGGCCGCGGCGACCGCGTCACCGCCGACACACCCTTCCTCTGGGGCTCGGTCGCCAAGCCGATCGCCGCGACCGCGGTGCTGGCCCTGGTCGAGGAGGGCCGACTCGGTCTGGACGACCCCGTGGTCGACCACCTGCCGCGCTTCCGCTTCGGCGGTGCGAAGCACGCCTCCCACGTCACGGTGCGCCATCTGCTCGCGCAGACCGCGGGCATCCCCAACTCCGCCACGCTCAAGGTCACCGACTGCCTGGACGCGGACTGCCCCCGCCCCCGGGACCGCGTCGGCGCCCTCGACGACGTCACGCCGCTCGGCCCGCCCGGCACCGCGTACGCCTACTCCAGCGCGAACTACCTCCTGCTGGCCGCGGTCGTCGAAGCCGCCACCGGACGGCCCTTCGCCGACGAGCTGCGCCGCACGGTGCTCGCCCCGGCCGGCCTGCCCGAAGCGATCGCCGACCGGGACTCGGCCCGCTCGCGCCGACTCGCCCCCGGTCACCAACTCCTGTGGGGCATACCCGCCGCGACCGCCGACGGCGTCGACGACCACGGCGCGGCGTACGGCTACGCCGGCGGCGACCTCCACGACCTGGCGGCCTTCGCCGCTTTCCAACTCCGCGCCGCAGCCCCCGTCCTCACCCCCGAGTCGGTGCGCCTGATGCGCCAGGAGAGCAAGGACGGCAGCGGGTACGGCCTGGGCTGGCGCGTCGGCGGCCTGGACGCCCCCCTCGGCCAGGCCGTCTGGCACACCGGCGGCAGCCCCGGCTACTCGGCGATGGTCTTCCTGCTGCCGGAGAAGGGCGTCGCGCTGGTCCTCCAACAGAACCTGTACGGCCTGCTCCAGGACGACGCGATCATGCAGGTCGGCTTCGGCGCGGCCCGCATGCTGGCCGGTGCGCCCCGCCCGGACGCGGACTCCCCGTCGGCGACGGTCCACCACCTCACGGTGTGGACGACCACGTCCCTGGCGGTGCTCCTCCTGGCGGCCACCACCCGCGCCCTGCTGCTCCTTCGCCGCCCCGCCCACCGCCACCGCTGGCTCCCCACCGCCCTGTGGTGCCTGCTGGGCGCCCTGCCCCTGGTCGCCTTGGCGGCGCTGGCCCGCGCCATGCCGCTGACCCAGGCGTGGTCCTGGGTCCCGGACGCGACGCTCGCGCTGTACGTCGCCTCCGCGGCGGGCGCGGCGCTGTCGGCCGTACGGCTGTGGCTGACGCTCCGGAGCAGGCGAAGGGATCACCCCGTAGCGTGAGGCGCATGTCCGCGTTCGTGCAGCAACTCCCCGCGCTCATAGGCGTCGTCGTGGGTGCCATCGGTTCGTACCTCGCCATCACCCGCGGCGACCGGGCCCGCTTCCAGCGCGAGCAGGAGGTCCGTTGGGAGGAGCGGCGGCTCGCGCTGTACGCCGACTACGCGCGGGACCTGAAGCGCTCCGTCACCCTCGCGTACCGCCTCGCCGCGCACTTCGGGTGCGACTCCCATCCCCATCCGCTCGCCCCCGCCGACGCCGAACCGCTGTTCGCCGAAGCCGCCAACGCCCGGGACGCGTCGGGGGAGGCGCTGCTGATGCTGGGTGCGCAGGAGGTCGTGGCGAGCGCGCGGGAGTGGGTCACGGTGGTGATGGACATGGAGGCGTTCCTGCGCGGGGCAACGCACGACCCCGAGCGGTGGGCGGCGCTGCCGCCCGCGCAACGGGCGGCGCGGGCCCGGTACTACGAATCCGTACGCCGCGATCTCGCGCTTCCCGCCGGCCACTCGGGACAGTGGCCGGTCCGGGAGAACCGGTCGGACCGGGCCGGTTCCTGAAACGCCCGGGCGCGGGGGCGGAGTTATCCACAGGCTCAAGCGGGGAATTCCGGTCCGTCCTACGGTGGACGCATGTCACACGGATCCGCACTCCTCGTCATCGACATGCAGCAGGGCCTCCTGCCCATCGCCTTCCGCGGCGCCGAGACCGTCGCCGTCATCGCCGGCCTCCGGCGTCGCGCCAAGGCCGCCGGAGCCCCGATCATCACGATCCAGGACCAGGGTGCGGACGCGGAGCCGGGCACGGACGGCTGGCGCGTCGTCCCCGACCTCGCCCCGGACCCGCAGGACCCGATGGACCTGCTGGTCCACAAGACCACCGCCGACGGCTTCCTCCGCACCGACCTCGACCGGATCCTCCGCGGCCTCGGCGTCACCGAAGTCGTCGTCACCGGCTTCGCGACGGAGATATGCGTGGAGAGCACCGCCCGGCAGGCCCTGAGCCACGGCTACGACCTGCTGCTCGTCGCCGATGGCCACACCACCTCCGTGCGTCCCGACAGCGGGACGTACGTGGCGCCGGCGCGGTCGATCGCGCATCACAACGAGATCTACCGCGGCATGACCTTCCCGGGCCGCAGCGTGCGCGTCCTGCCCGCCGCGGACGTGGACTTCGGCGCCCCCGCCCCCTCCGCCAAGCGCCCCAAGGCAGTTCCGGCCGGTGTCCGCCGCGCCGTCCTCAGCGGCTCCCCCTTCGAAGAGCAGATCGGCTACGCCCGCGCCGTCGTCGACGGCACCCGGGTGCACGTGTCCGGGACGACCGGATTCGACTACGCGACGATGACCATCTCCGACGACGTCGTGGCACAGGCCGAGCAGTGCCTGCGCAACATCACCACCGCCCTCGCCGAGGCCGGCGCCAGCCTGACCGACGTCGTCCGTGTCCGCTACCTCCTGCCGGACCGCGCGGACTTCGAGCCCTGCTGGCCCGTGCTGCGCCGGCACTTCGGCGAGGTGCGGCCAGCGGCGACGATGCTGGTGTGCGGGCTGGCCGATCCACGGATGAAGATCGAGATAGAGGTGGACGCCCACCGGACGACGTGACACGAGCGGTGCCGCCCGCGCCGAGGCCCGGTCGGGCGGTCACGCACCCGACCGGAACGGCGACGACGCTGCGGGCTCGGCCCCGGCGCCGCACGGTCGTTGGTCGGTCGGGCCCACCGCGCCCGGCGCACGGCTCGCGAGCCAGACCGCGATCCGGTCCTGCAACGCGCGGTCGGAAGAGGGGGTGCCCCGCCAGGACGCGAACCACTCCAACTGCCGCAGGACGCTCTCCGAGCGGTCCGGGTGGCGCACCGCCACAACGTCGACGCCCCTCTCTCCCGTCGAGCACCTGATGTACACGCTGCTGTCGAGCGCCAGCATGCCGAAGCCCGGATGGCCCGACCGGATGCCGAGGAACGCCGACGCCGCGCCGCGGCCCATCACGTCCCAACGCTCCAGGAGCCGGACCCTGGTCCAGCCCATCGGCACGGGCCGGCCGCCCCCGTGCAGGTCCTGCAAGAAGGCCCGGTGCGTACGGGTGGCCTCCGGGAGCTGGACGAGGAACTCGCGCCGCTGGTCGAGAAGGCCCGAGGAGACCGCCAGGGCGTGTCTTATGGATCAGGCTGGGTGAGGGAGCGGGGTCTGGTGCCGTGGATCGCAAGGCGGAGGAGGGAGTCGACGCGGAGCGTCGGTGACCGACGAGAACGCGGCGAGGCGCGGCACCAGGGCACGCGAGCCCAGCAAGATCCGTAAGACACGCCCTAGGTCGTACCAGTCCTCGTTGAGACGCTCGACGAGCCGCGGGGTCTCGTACCGGTGGGAGAAGCCACCGCAGACGTCTTCCGGGCCGTTTCCGAAGACGAACGGCATCGTGCCGTCCGGCACGGCGTCCGGGATCACCTCAAGGCCGGCCCGCCGCAGCGGCCGGTGCATCTTGCGTTCGCGCTCCTGGATGCCCACGGGGCAGTGTTCCACCAGGGCCGGCAGGGGTCGATGCCGCCGGTCCGCGGGGCGCGGGCGGGTGCGGTCACCACACGGGAAAACCCGGCGACTTCGGGCGGCGTCCCCGGGATACTGCACGCCCATGGATGAGGTCGAGGTCGTCGTCGCCCACTCCGAGCGCGCGACGCTGCGCGTCGGCGACGTGTTCCTGAAGGTCGACGCCGATCAGGCGCGCGTCGACGTCGAGGTCGAGGCGATGGACCTGGCACCGGTCCCCACCCCGCAAGTCCTGTGGCGCAAGCCGCCCGTGCTCGCGATCGCCGCGGTCCCGGGGACGGCGCTCGGGCGCCTCGGCGGGCCGGCGAACGGGTCGTCGGCGGCGTGGGCCGCGGTGGGCGCCGCCGTCCGGGAGTTGCACGAGGCGCCGTTGCCGCCGTGGCCCGGCCGGCGTCGCCGGAGTCCCGACGAGTGGACGGCGGAACTCGACCGCGAGTGCGCGCTGCTCGTGGCGAACGAGATCCTCCCCGCCGACCTGGTCGCCCGCAACCGCCGGATCGCCGAGGCCGCGATCGGGCCGTCCACCCCGGCGTTCATCCACGGCGACCTCCAGATCGCGCACGTCTTCGTCGACGGCGACGAGGTCACGGGCGTCATCGACTGGTCCGAGGCGGGCCGGGGGGAAGCCCTGTTCGACCTCGCCACCTTGACGCTCGGCCACGAGGAGCACCTCGACGACCTCCTCGCCGGCTACGGCACCGACGTCGACCTCGACGTGATCCGCGCGTGGTGGTCGTTGCGGAGCCTGCTGGGGGTTCGCTGGCTGGTCGAGCACGGCTTCGACGCGTTCGCGCCGGGCTGTGAGGTCGACGTGCTGCGGTCCCGGATGTGAGGCCGCGCAGGCCGACCACCACGTACCCGGCGCTCTGACGCATCGCGGTTCTGACGCGTCACGGTCCACCGGGGACGGGCCGGTGGCGGCCCGCCCCTCGTCGCGCGGACCGTCAGAGGTGGCGCCCCATCACCTCCGACAGGCGCGTCAGCTCGTCGCCGCCGTGACCCAGGCCGATCGCCCGGCGGGTCAGGCCCTCCGCGGCGCGCATGACGCTCGCGTCGATGCCGCGGGCCTCGGAGGCGTGGATGATGTGGGCCATCGTCGACGCCGACGACGTGATCGGGTTGACCTTGGCGATGTAGTCGTCGTTGTCGATCTCGACCGCGGCCTCGTCGAAGGACGGCGGCAGGATCGCCGCGATGCCCTTGGCGAACGGCGCCAGCTCCTGCGCGCTGATGCCCTCGGCCCGGGCGATGGTCAGGGCGTGCATGTAGCCGGTCATCGAGGTCCACCAGATGTCCAGCAGCGCGAGGTCGAACGCGGCGGCCCGGCCGACGTCCTCCCCGAGGAAGCTGTGGGAGCCGCTCAGCTCGTCCAGGACGGACTTGTGCTCGTCGTACAGGTCCTGCGGACCGCTGTAGAGGAACACGCCGTGCGGCGTGCCGATCGTCGTGGTCGGCGTCATGATCGCGCCGTCGAGGTAGCGCACGCCGTGCTCGGCGGCCCACCGCCCGGCCTCGCGGGAGCGGTCGGGGATGTCGGCCGACAGGTTGACCAGGGTGCGGCCCTTGAGCGCGGCCTCGACCTCGGGGCGCCGCAGGATGGCGTCCGTGGCGTTGTAGTCGACCACGCACACCACGATCAGGTCACTCGCGGTGACGGCCTCTTCGACGGACCCGGCGCTCACCGCGCCGCTGGCGACGAGGTCCCCGTCCCGGCCCGGCGTGCGGTTCCAGACCGTGGTGGTCACCCCGGCCTTCAGGAAGGCGGCGGCCAGCGCCCGTCCCATCGGGCCCAGACCGATCACCGTGACTGTGGTCCGGGTGGGCTGGGTGGTGTGGTGAGTGAGTGCGGACATGCTTCAGCTCCCGTGCAGAATGGAAGGGTCTCGATGAACTCGACGAAGGGGTGGTGGCTGTGGCGCGGATGCGGGCGGAGGACCCGACGGTGTGCGGAGTGACCGCCGCGATCGCGGTGATCGACGGCAAGTGGAAGACGGCCCTGCTCTGGCTGCTCGAATCCGGTCCTCGCCGACCGGGCGAGCTGCGCCGGAAGCTGCCGGGGCTCTCCGAGAAGGTGCTGACTCAGGCGCTACGCGAGATGGAGACCGACGGCCTGGTGCACCGCGAGGTGCACGACGTCCTGCCGCTCAAGACGGTGTACTCGTTGACGGAGTTCGGCAGGGACCTGTCCGTGGCCCTCGCTCCCGTCTCGGACTGGGGCTATCGCCGCCTGGACGTCCTCGCCGCCCAGCAGTCCGCCGACGAACACGCGGCTTCCTGACACATCGCACCTCCTCCGTTCCCGATCGCGCCGGGCGTCCCGGTCGCGCGGCTCGTCCCACGGGCCCCGCTCGGACCGCCCGGCCCCGTGGCCTTGCACCACTAGGTTCCCCCGCCGTTCGCCCGCCGCCAAGTACCCACAAAAAGGTGGCTACCGCCCCGCGCCGCGTCAGGCCCCGTCGCCCTCGCGCGGGCGCAGCAGCACGGCCGCCAAGGTCGCCGTGACGACCAGTCCGACCGTCGCGATCGACGCCACCGTGGCGAAGCCGCGGTCGTAGGCGTGGCGGGCCGCCTCCAGCACGGCGTCCGCGGTCGTCGACGGCAGGTGCGCCATGAGTTCCTGGGCCGCGGTGAACGACTCTCCCACGGTCTCCTGCTGATCGGGGCCGAGCCCGGGCACCGTCGGCATCACGGTGCCGTACACGAGGGTCACGACGCTGCCGAAGACGGCGACGCCGAGGCCCGCGCCGAGTTCGAACGAGGTCTCCTGGATCGCGGCGGCCTCGCCCGAGCGTTCGGGCTGGGCCGCGCTCATGATGACGTCGGCACCCAGCGTCATCACGATGCCCGCGCCGAACCCGGCGGCGAGCAGTGCGGGGAGCAGGATTCCGTACCGGCCCGGGTCACCGAGGGTGGCGATGACCGCGTACGCGAGGGCGAACAGCAGCAGCGCGGCGGTGAGCATCACGCGGTTGCCCCACCGGGCGGCCAGCGAGGGCGCGGTGACGGCGCCGACGGCGTTGGCCGCGGCCAGCGGCATCAGGGCGAGTCCGGCGTGCAGCGGCTCGTACCCGCCCACCTGCTGGAGCCACTGGGTGAGGAAGAACAGCAGGGCGACGTAGCTGCCGAAGCAGCCGATCACGCAGAGGGTGGCGGTGGAGAAGCGCCGCTCGGAGAAGAGGGAGAAGTCCAACAGGGGTTCCGCCAGACGGCTTTGGCGGCGCACGAAGACGTACAGCAGGGCCGCGCCGCCGAGCGCGGCGACGAGGAAGGAGACGGTGATCGCCGCGTGTTCGCCGGCCTGCTTGAGGGCGTACACGACGCCGGCCAGACCGACGACGGAGAGCACCACGCTGAGCAGGTCCCAGCGCCGGGGCACCGGGTTCTTCGACTCCGGGATGACGCGCGCGCCCACGGCGAGGAGGACGGCGACGACGGGCACGTTCACCAGGAAGACGGCCCCCCAACCCCACCGGTCGGAGACCAGCCCGCCGATCAGCGGCCCGAGCGTCGCGCCGACGCTGTGGGCGGAGGTCCACACGCCGATCGCGAGGGCCCGCTCGCGGTTGTCGACGAAGGTGACCCGGATGATCGCCACCGTGGACGCCATGATCATCGCCGAGCTGACGCCCAGGGCCGCGCGCGCGGCGATCAACTGCGCGGTGTTCGCCGCGAAGGCGCAGGCCAGCGAGGACAGCCCGAAGGCGAGGAGACCGCTGAGCACCATCCGGCGCCGCCCGATCCGGTCACCCAGGGTGCCGCACGTCACCAGCATGGCGGCGAGCGCCAGGGAGTACACGTCGACGATCCACAGCACCTGCGCGGCGCTGGGCTGGAGATCCTGACTGACGCTCGGCATGGCGACGTGCAGCACGGTGAGGTCGATCCCGGCCAGGAAGAGGCTGCCCGCGACCACGACCAGCACCACCCACCGGCGCCGTGACGAGAAGGTCGGCCGGTCGGTCTCCGCTGGTGGGCTTCCCGCTGCGGGCGCTTGACTGTTCGGCATACGCTCAGTCCAGTGGGTACCCACGCATGCTGCAAGTACGGTCTTTTCTGTCCCCTACCGCCGTTCTGTATACCAATGGAGGTCAGCCGTGCGAACCACCACCAAGGAGAACCCGGAGTACTGCGCGGTCGAGTCCGCCATGGAGGTGCTCGGGGGCCGCTGGAAGCTCGCCATCCTCAAGCAGCTCGTCCCGGGCACCCTGCGCTTCGGCGAGATCCGGCGCGCGCTCCCGACCATCACCCAGCGCATGCTGACCCGCCAGCTCCGGGAGCTGGAGGCGGACGGCCTCGTCACGCGCACGGTGTACCGGGAAGTCCCGCCGCGCGTGGAGTACACCCTCACCGACGTCGGCCACCGCCTCGACGCCATCATGGACCAGCTCGACACGTGGGGCCGCTGGTACCAGGAGACGGTCCGCCGCACCGAGGCGCCCACGGACGCGCCCTGAGTCCGGGGCCCGAGCCCCGGAGTACCGGGATCGTCACGACGTCGGGTTGACCAGCACCTCGATGGCGGCGAACACGGCGGCGCCGACGACGAACAGCGAAACACCCCTGAGGTAACGGCTCTTCATCCGTTGCAAGGTCCGCTCCCTGAACTGTGCGCCCGGGAGCGTGGACACGATGAACGGACCCCGGTCCGGCTTGCCCATGACGACGTGGCCGGTCTCCAGGTGCCGCGATCCCCTGCCCACCACGTACACGGTCCGCCCGGGCGGCACGATGACCTCGCGCCAGGTGATCGTGTGGTCGCGCTTCTCCCTGTCGACCTCGACCTGCACCGCCGGCAGTTCCGGGTCCGGTGACTCCGTGGCCGACAGGGTCCGTACGTAGCTCTGCTCGGGCTCGTCGACGGCCGTGCCAGCGAAGTTCACCACGGCGGGCCCGGTGGCGTCGCGCACGCAGAACTGCGGCGGCGAATCGACGGTGCGCCGCAGCTTGTCGTGGCGCGTGGAGACTTCGCGCCCTTCGTCCTTTTCGACCGTGCGCCACTTCTCCCTGACCGTGATCAGGAACCACACGCACGGCTGTCCGGACAGCGGAGCCGTCAGCAGCCCCGCCGACCCCGGCTCGGCAGCGCCCTGGACCGCGCACCTGATCCCCTGCCCCGGCTCCCGGTCCGCCAGCTCGGAGATGGCGACCGCCCGCGCGGCGTTGACGGCGGAGAACTTGCGCTGCTCCAGCAGCGCGAGGACGAGGTAGACGAGTCCGCCGATGGCGACGAACTGCGAGATGAACTGGATGACGACCAAGAGATCCCCCGCCGTGTTCTCGTACGTGTCTCGTGCGTGTCTCGTACGTGTTGCTCCAGCCGGCTCCGGCCCGGCTCTCCTTCCCAACTCGTCGCGTGGACACCGCCTGCCACGTCGCTCACACCACCGTAACGGCCCGCCCTCTTGAGTGGAGTCGCGGCCAACTCGCCGCACTCTCAGGTTCGTTGACGAGCAGAGGAGCGTGAACGTGGACTCGGATTCCGTACGTGATGCCGGCCGACGGCGGCTGTTGGGATGGGGTGGCCTCGGAATCGCCGGCATGGCGGTCGGCGGAGCACAGTTGATCGGCGCCGGGGCCGGACACGCCGCCCCGACGTCCACCGATGCCGATGCCGGTGCTGACACCGACGCCGACGCCGTCCCTCCTGCGACCCGGCCCGGTGGCGCCTACGACCGGTACGTGGCCAAGCTGGCCGCCGAGGACAAGTTCTCCGGGGTCGTGATGCTGTCGCACCGGGGCCGGACCGTGCTGTCGCGCAGCTACGGCCTGGCCGACAAGGAGAAGGGGATCCGCAACCACGAGGGCATCGCCTTCAACCTGTCCTCCGCGGGCAAGCCGTTCGGCGCGCTGGCCGTCCTCCAGCTGGCCCAACAGGGCAAGCTGCGGCTGTGGGACACCGTCGGCACCCATCTGACCGGCTTCGACAAGGACATCGCCGAGCGGGTGACCATCCACCACCTCCTCTCCGGCGTCTCCGGCCTCCGGACCCCGCCCGAGGACCTGCAACGCGTCTTCCAGAGCCGGGAGGAGGTGCGCGAGTTCTACGGGCGGTGGGCCCGGCAGTCCAAGCTGGTGTCCGCGCCCGGCACCCCGACCGACCACGCCGGCGCGGAGGTCGCCATCCCCGCTTTGATCGTGGAGGCCGTGACCGGCCTGACGTACTGGGACTACGTGCAGGAACACGTCTTCCGACGGTGCGGCATGAGCGGTACGGGCTTCTACACCCGGCCGCAGTGGCTCACCGATCCGCACATCGCCCACTCCTACATGCGACAGGCCGACGGCACCCGGGTCGACGCGGTCCGCAACCTCGACAAGGGCAGCCCGGACCCGCACCAGCTCGGCAAGAACCCCGGCCGCTCCTTCATCGATCCCCCCGGCGACGCCGGCTTCGCCACCGCGCCCGACCTGATCCGCTTCGCGCACGCCCTCACCGACGGCACCCTGCTGGACCGGCCCTACGCCGAGGTCGCCACCGCGCCCAAGCTCCCGCTCGCACCGCAGGGCGGCGGCCTGGCCGCTGCGGCAGCGGCCCCCGGCGACGCGTCGTTCGCGACGTACACGATGCCGGTCAGCATCATCAACGGCCAGTGGGTGAGGGGCCGCGCCGGCGTCAACCCCGGCACCGTCGCGAGCTGGAACATCTACCCGTACACGGGCTGGGTCGGCGTCGTCCTCGGCAACTACGACGACGTGCCGTTCCAACAGATCATCCAGCAGGAGATGCAGGCCGTCCTCGGCCCGCACTGAGCACGGGCCGCGGCCACGGCGGGTCACCGGGGCCCCGCGGGCTCCCCGGCCCCGCGCCGGTGCCCGGGCCACATGTCGTCGTACGCCGCGTCGAAGAACTCCGCCTGCGGCCCGCGCAGCGCGTCCCCGTCGGCCAACTGGCCCCCGGCCGCCTCCGCGAGGCAGGCCGCGTAGCGATACGCGGCCCCTCGCAGGGCGCCCGAGCTGGTCGAGCGGCCCCGCTTCGGTGCCGCCCGAGCGCGCGAGCGCCGCCTTCTCCACCTGCGACGCGAGGGCGAGGAACTTCAGGACCGCGGTCCTGATCTCCGCCCGGTGCACGGCGGCCTCCTGCACGGCGAGCTGTCGATCACTCGCCCGCGAGACGAGGTACTGCCCGAACAGCGTCCCCCCGGCACCGAGCACGACACCCAGCAGCGACAGCAGCGCCGGTCCCAACGTTCCCCAAGATCCCATGGCGGGAGTCTCTCAACGACGAACTCACGTCCTGGTCCCAGAGCCGGACCATGCGGGTGCCGTCGGGCACGGGGTGGGCGGGTTCGACGTTCAGCGTCACCGTGAGCACTCGCCAGGCAGGGTGGGGGTCCCAGCGGACGGGCTCACGGTGGATCTCGGCGAAGAGGTCGTGGAACGGAGGGGGACGGCGGCGTCCTGGCCGACGACGGCGTGGGAGCCGTATCCGAAAACCTCCTGGGCCAGGCCACCAGCGCGAGGCACCCGCGTCACCCCGCCAAACGGGCGAACCGCCGTCCGCCCCCGACAAGAACACAGCGGGAGCGGTGGGACGTGTCATCCAGGTAGAAAAGGTGCATGACGGGTACCGAGCGCTCCTCCGGAGCGGATGGTGGTGGGGCCCGGTCCGTGTTCGGGCTGCGGAGTGTCGTGGGGCAGATGTTCGTGCTCCAGCTCGTCGTGGTGCTCCTGCTCGCCGCCGGGGCGGTCGTCCTGCTGCTGGTCATGTCCCGGCAGGAGAGCAACCAGGAGGCCGGGAGCCGTTCGCTCGCGCTCGCCGAGGGGTTCGCGCACGCGCCGGGGACCGCCGCCGCGATCCTCTCGCCGGATCCGACCGCCGTGCTCCAGCCGAGGGCGGAGGAGGCGCGCAAGGGCGCCGAGGTGGACTTCCTCGTCGTGCTCAACCGCGAGGGGACCCGGCTCACCCATCCGTTGCCCGACCGGATCGGCAAGCAGTCCACCGCCGACCTGGCCCCCCTGCTCGCCGGGGAGACCGTCGTCGAGGACCGGGTGGGCACCCTGGGGCCTCAGGTGCGGGCGTACGTACCGGTCCGCGGGCCGGACGGCACGATCGTCGGGGCGGTCGGGGCCGGGGTGACCGTCGCCCGGATCCAGTCCGCCGCCCGCGAGCAGCTGCCCGCGGTGCTGGGCGCGGCCGGCGGCGCGGTGCTGCTGAGCACCGGCGGGGCCGCGCTCCTCAGCCGGCGGCTGCTGCGGCAGACGCACGGGCTCGGGCCCACCGAGATCACCCGGTTGTACGAACACCACGACGCGGTGCTGCACTCCGTGCGCGAGGGCGTCCTCATCGTCGCCCGCGACGGCCGGTTGCGGCTCGCCAACGACGAGGCCCGCCGGCTGCTGGACCTGCCCGAGGACGCCGAGGGGCGGGAGGTGGCCGAGCTGGAGCTGCCGCCGGGCATCGCGGACCTGCTGGTCTCGGGCCGGGAGGCGACCGACGAGCTGTACGAGGTGCGGGACCGCACGCTGGCGGTCAGCCAGCGCCCCACCGAGGGGGCCGGCAAGGGCTCCGCCGCGCGCGCCAACGGGCCGGGCGGCCGGGTCGCGACCGTACGGGACACCACCGAGCTGCTGGCGGTGTCGGGCCGCGCCGAGGCCGCGCAGGGGCGCCTCCAGGTCGTGTACGAGGCCGGCATGCACATCGGCACCACGCTGGACGTGCGGCGGACCGCGCGGGAGCTGGCGGAGACGACCGTCGGCCGGTTCGCCGACTTCGTCACCGTCGACCTCGCGGACGCCGTGCTGCGCGGCGAGGAGATCCACGGCACGCACGGCGAGGTGCGCCGGACCGTCACCGCCGGGGTGGACGACGAGGCCCCCTTCTACCCGGAGGGCACGCCCGTCGTCTTCGACGCCACGACCCCGCAGGCCCGCGGCATGGCCACCGGCCGCACCGTCCTCCAGCCCGATCTGCGCGCCGACAGCGCGTGGCGGGCGCAGGACCCGAAGGGCGCCCGGCGGCTCGTCGAGTACGGGGTGCACTCGCTGATCTCCGCGCCGCTCACCGCGCGCGGCACGCTGCTGGGCGCGGTCTGCTTCTGGCGCGCCGGCCGGTCCGCCCCGTTCGACGAGGAGGACCTGGCGCTCGCCGAGGAGGTCGCGGCCCGCGCGGCGGTCTCCCTCGACAACGCCCGCCGCTACACCCGCGAGCACACCATGGCCGTCACGCTCCAGCACAGCCTGATGCCGCGTTACCTCCCGGCCCAGGAGTCGGTGGAGGTGGCGTACCGCTATCTGCCCGCGCAGGCCGGGGTCGGCGGGGACTGGTTCGACGTCATCCCGCTGCCCGGCGCCCGGGTCGCGCTCGTCGTGGGCGACGTGGTCGGCCACGGGCTGCACGCGGCGGCGACGATGGGGCGGCTGCGGACCGCGGTGCACAACTTCTCCGCGCTCGACCTGCCGCCGGACGACATCCTGGGCCACCTCGACGAGCTGGTGGACCGGATGGACCAGGAGCGCACCCCGGCCGACAAGGGTCCCAACGTGACCGGTGCGACCTGTCTGTACGCGATCTACGACCCGATCACCGGCGACTGCGTCATGGCCCGCGCCGGCCACCCGCCGCCCGTGGTGATCCACCCCGACGGCAGCACCCACGTCCCGGACGTCCCCGTCTCGCCCCCGCTGGGCACCGGCAGCGGGCTGCCGGTGGAGACGGCCCGGATCCATCTGCCCGAGGGCTCGCGGATCGTGCTGTACACGGACGGCCTGGTCGAACGCCCCGACCGGGACATCGACGTCGGTCTCGGCCTGCTGCGGGACGCCGTCGCGGACCGGGCGGAGCTGGACCCGGAGGAGACGTGCCGCGCGGTGCTGGCGGCGCTGCCGGGGGCGCAACCGCGCGACGACGTCGCCCTGTTGGTGGCCCGCACCCACCGGCTGGCACCGGAGCGGATCGCCGAGTGGCGCGTACCGTCCGAGACCGCCGCGGTCGGTGCCGTACGGGCGGAGTGCGCCGCCCGGCTCCGCGCCTGGGGCCTCGACGACATCGTCTTCACCACCGAGTTGATCCTCAGCGAGCTGATCACGAACGCCGTGCGCTACGCGGCGCAGCCGATCACCGTGCGGATGATCCACAGCTCCTCGCTGATCTGCGAGGTCTTCGACGGCAGCAACACGGCACCGCACATGCGGCGGGCGGCGATCACCGACGAGGGCGGTCGCGGGCTGTTCCTGGTGGCCCAGCTCGCGGTGCGCTGGGGCACCCGCTACACGAGCTGGGGCAAGGTCATCTGGACGGAACAGGCCCTGGAGGGCCCCGGCGCCCCCGCCGGCGGTCCGGACCTGGCGGACGTGCTCCTCGACCAGTGGAACCTGTGAGGAGTTCGCTTTCAGCGCGCGACGGTGAGGGCGAGGGTCGCGACGGCCAGGGCGAGGTAGCTGCCGGCGAAGGCGATGTTGTGGAACACGCCGAACCGGACGTGCGCGGCGACGGCACCGACGAAGAACAGGACGAGTCCCGTCGCGGCGGCGAGGCCGACCGCCGGGGCGCCCAGGAGCCCGACGAGGAGACCGGCTGCTCCGGCGCCCTTGAGCGCGGCGAGCCAGGGTATCCAGTTCGCGGGGACCCTCACTTCGGCCGCGTTGGCCTGGACGGACTTGGGGTTGGCGAAGTCCATGACGACGTTTCCGACGTTGGCCAGGACCGTGATGACGGTGATGATCACGTAGGCGGTGGACATGTGCCTGCCTCGTCTCTCCATGTGCTCCGGGTCGAGCGCGTCGTGCGTCCGGCAGGGCCGGTGCGCTCTCGTCGACAAGGCTTCCCGAGTGCTTCCGTGGCGTCCAATACCTGCATCTATAACCTGGAAGCATGGATGTGGACACCCGGCTGCTGCGCTCCTTCGTCGCCGTGGCGGAGGAGGGCACCCTCACCCGCGCCGCGGAGCGGCTGTTCGTCTCCCAGCCGGCGCTCACCAAGCAGGTCAAACAGTTGGAGACGCAGCTCGGGGTGCGGCTGTTCACCCGGTCCCGTACGGGCATGGCCCTGACGGCAGCGGGCCGGGCCCTGGCCGAGCGGGTGCCCGCCCTCCTGGCCGACTGGGACCGGGCGGCGCGGGAGACGAAGGGCGCCGCCAGCGAGGCGGGCCGGGTGCTGCGGGTCGGCTTCCTGGCCAGCGCCGCCAACGAGGCGACCCCGCGGATCATCGCGGAGTTCACCCGGCGCCGGCCCGGCTGGCGGGTGGACATGCGGCAGGCCACCTGGTCGCACCCGAGCGCGGGGCTCACCGAAGGCGACGTCGACGTCGCCCTGTTGCGACTGCCCTTCCCCGGCCAGGACGCCCTGCGGACGGCGGTGCTGTTCACCGAGCCCCGCTGGGTGGCGCTCCCCGAAGGGCACCCCCTGGCCGAGCGGGACGTGATCCGCTTCCGGGACCTGTGGGACGAGCCGTTCGTGGCCGCACCGCAGGAGACCGACTGGTGGCGGGACCTCTGGCTGGCCGCGGACGAACGCGAGGGCCGCCCGGTCCGCATCGGCGCGGTCACCGACCAGCCGGACGCCTGGCTCAGCGCCATCGCCAACGGGTACGGCGTCGCCCTCGCGCCGGCGTCCGCCGCCCGCTTCTACGCCCGCCCCGGCGTCGTCTACCGCCCCGTCACCGGCGTCAGTCCCAGTCAGGTCGGCGTGGCCTGGGCCCGCGACAGCGGTCCCGTCGTGCAGGACTTCGTCCGCTGCTGCCTGGACCGTCCGTGGTCGGCGGAGGCCACGGACTGACCTCGGGGTGTTCGGCCATCCCCTCGTACGCGGGGCGCTCGGCCGCCCTGTCGTGCACGGGGTGCACGGCGTCGGCGTGCTCGCGCAGGGGCGCGGGCCTGCGGCGGCGCAGCAGCCAGTAGCCGAGCGCCGCGGCGACGAGGTGGGCCCCGAGCACCGCGGCGGCCACGACGAGTCCGGTGTCGCCGCCGCCGTGCCACAGGTGCCAGCCGATTCCGGCGACGACCACCGGGGCCAGGGCGACGGCGTGCCGGTGGCGGCGCTTCACGGGGCTTCCCTGGCCGGCTTCGTCGCGCTCTCCCAGTGCAGCAGCGGGGGCAGCCGGCCCGCGTCCTGGTCGTGGAAGCCCGCCGCGAGGATCAGGGCGGCGAGGAGGTCGACGCGGTTGTCCCGCATCACGGCGCCGACCGTGGCGCCCACCAGATGGCGGCCGGGGCCACGGCGCGGCGGGCGGAAGTCGGCGATCACGAGCCGGCCGCCGGGCCGCAGGACCCGGTGCATCTCCGTCAGCGCGCGTTCCCGGCGGCCCTCGGGGACGTGGTGGAAGGCGAGGCTGGTGATGACGAGGTCGAAGGCGCCGTCCTCGTACGGCAGCTCCTCCGCGAGGCCCTCGGTGAAGGTGCAGCCGGGCGCGCGGACGTGTCGGCGCGCGTAGTCGACCATCGCGGGCGCCGGGTCGAGGCCGGTGGCGGTACCGCCCGGGGCGACGGCCCGGGCGAGCAGACGGGTGAGGTATCCGGTGCCGCAGCCGACGTCGAGCACCCGGTCCCCCGGCTGCGCCCCGCCGATGCGCACCAGCCGTCCGTACGTACGGCGTCGGAGTCCGAGGAAGGCGACGGAGGTCAGGGCGGCGTAGGCGCGGGCCCGGCCGATCGCACCGGGTGCCGCGGGGTCGTGACGGCCGTGCAGGAGGTGCTGGAGAACCACGGGATCCCCTAACTTAGTGGCGACTAAGAACAGCCATCTTAGTCACGACTAAGTAATGGTGGGCAAGGCGCGGCTACGCTGAGCCGCGTGAACTCCGGCACACCACCGTCCGCCGCGCCCGGCCCGCCCGAAGCGCCCCGGCGCAGGCGTCTGACCGCCGACCAGCGACGGGCGTCGATCCTGCGCGCCGCGACCGAGGTGTTCGCCGAGACCGGCTACCAGCGCGGCAGGACGTCCGCCGTCGCCGCCCGCGGCGGAGTCAGCGAACCGGTCGTCTTCCACCACTTCGGGAGCAAGGCGGCGTTGTACGCGGCGGTGCTGGAGGACGCCGTGACGACCGTCGGCGCCGACCTGACCCGGGCCGTACGGGACGGCGGCAGCGTGCCGAAGGCGCTGGCACAGTTCCTCGACCCGGAGCACGTCGCGCGCTTCCACCGCCCCGGGTCCCTCGGCTTCCTCTTCGCCGACGCCGCGTCGCTCTCCGCGGACCCGGACGTCGGCGAGGCCGCGCGGCGCTCGCTGCGCCGCTTTGCCGACGACCTGTCCCGCGTCCTGCGCGAGGGCCAGGACGCGGGCGGCGTCCGCCCCGGCCTCAACGCGGACTCGGCCGCGTGGTGGCTCCTGTCGCTGCTGGCGACGCGCAACTTCCGGGCGTTGGCGATGCCGGACGCGGGGGCGCTGGAGGCGGACCTGACGGCGATGACCCTGTCGACGCTGACACCACGCACCTGACCCGCGCGGCGGACCACTGCCGTTTCCCTGCGGCAGCGTTGCCCTCCGCGGCCCGGTGGGGGCTTGTCGCGCAGTTCCGCCCCCTACGCCCGGAGGGCGTGGGGGGACCCCCAGCGCCCCTGCGTCGCTTCCCTCAACTCGTTACCTGCGGCCCGGTCGGGGTCGTTCGCGCAGGGAAACGGCGCGGGTGGTCAGTCCGAGCGGGGCGCGCGGTGGACCGTGAGCACGGCTACGTCGTCTTGTTGGCCACCGCCGCCCGCGAACGCGCGCGCGTCGTCGCACAGCGCGCGCGGCAGCAGGTCGGGGGGCAGGTGGACCCGGCGGGCGAGGTCCTCTTCGACGGGGTAGAACGTGCCGTCCGCGGCGCGCGTCTCCATGAGGCCGTCGGTGCTCAGCAACAGCACCGCACCCGCCGGGAAGGCGAACGAGTCCACCGTCACCGGCTCGTCCGTGAGCGCGGTGAGCCCGAGCGGGACGCCGGAGGTGAGCCGCGGCTCGGTCACGGCGCCGCCGTGCAGCAGGTACGGCGGCACGTGCCCGCAGTTGACGGCCCGCGCATCGCCCTGCGCGCCGATGTCGACGACGAGCGCGGTGACGAACCGCTCGTCGTCCCCGGCCCGTTCGGCGCGGACGTTGTGCCAGGTGACGGAGGCGTCCAGGAAGTCCACGACCGCGGTCAGCTCCCGCTCCCGCCGCGCCGCCGCGCGAAACGCGCCGATGACGGCGAACGCGGCCCCGACCGCCGGCAGCCCCTTGCCCTGCACGTCGCCGATCAGCACCCGGGTCCCCCAGGGCGACTCCACGACGTCGTAGACGTCGCCGCCGACGAGCCGGTCCTCCTGCAAGGGCTCGTACACGCCGTCGACGAGCACGTCCGCGGTGCCGAACGGCAGGGGCGCCAGGATCTGCCGCTGCATCGCGCCGGCCACCGAACGCAGCCGCAGCATCTCGTGCTCCCGCCGGATGCGCCGGTGGCAGGCGTACACGGAGGCCACGCCCAGGCACACGGTGAGCACCAGGATCAGCGCGCGGTCGACCGCCGCCGCGGCGCCGTCGGCCCACACGACCGCCACGGCGGCGACCACGAGCATGGTCCACACGCAGACCATGACGGTCTGTCGGACGGTGCACAGCGCCGACGCCGCACCCGGCAGGAACACCATGAACCCGACGAGCCACACCACCGAGTTGGCCACCGAGCCGAGGGCCATCACCAGCAGCGTCACCACGACCACGCCGACCAGCAGTTCACCGGTGCCCGGCGGCTCGACGGTGTCCGGGGAGCGGGTCGAGCGCTGACGGCGGACGCGGGGCAGACGGATGCGGGGCACGGGCCCTCCGGATCGGCGGCGACCCCGACCGCGGGCCGGACCCGCCACGGGCGAGGGAGGTCCCAGGATCGTAACAGCGCACACCGGCCGAAACGGGGCATCGGGTGGCCCGTGTACGGCACGCAGCGGCGCCCCTACGGGAGACCGCCGCACCGCGTCAGCCCGCCGTTGACCTCAAGTCAGGTTCAGGAAATAGCGTCGCGGCCGTACGACACGGACCCCTCGCGGAACGGAAGGCGGCACCCCCATGACACTCGCCCTGGACGGCCTCGGCCCCATCGGCGTGACCCTGGACGTACGGGCCGACGGCAGCCATCTCGACGACGCCGCCCTGCTGGAGGACCTCGGCTACTCGGCGCTCTGGATCGCCGGCGGCCAGTTGGCGACCCTGGACCCGCTGCGGGACGTCGTCCGGGCGACCAGGACGGTCCCCGTGGGCAGCGCGATCGTCCCCGCGCAGGTGTACGCGCCCGAGGACGTCGTCGCCCTGCGCCACGACGTCGAGGCCACCGACCCCGGACGGTTGATCACCGGTCTCGGCGGCGCGCACGGCGCCCGTCCGCTGCACACGATGAACGCCTACCTCGACAGCCTGGACGCCGCCGACCCGCCCGTCCCGGCCGGCTCCCGCGTGCTGTCGGCCCTGGGCCCGCGCATGCTGGAGCTGTCCCGCGACCGCGCGGCCGGCGCGCTGCCGCTGCTGGTCACCCCGGAGTACACCGCGCAGGCCCGACAGGTCCTCGGCGCGGGGGCGAAGCTGATCGTCATGGAGTACGTCGTCCTGGAGGAGGACCCGCAGCGGGCGCGTCAGGCGGCCCGTGAACCGATCAGCTTCCTGACCCAGGTCGGCGGCTACCCGCAGAACCTGCGCCGGATGGGGTTCACCGACGAGGACGTCGCCACGACGAGCGACCGGATGCTGGACGCGCTGGTGGCCTGGGGCGACGTCGACGCGGTCGCCGCCCGCGTGGGCCGCCACCTGGAAGCGGGCGCCGACCAGGTCGTCCTCGTCGTCCAGCCGGCGGGCCCCGACGCCTCCCTCCCCGCGCAGTGGCGGACGCTGGCGAAGGCCCTCATCCACGACGAGGACGGCCCTGTGAACACCGTGTGACCGTGTCACAGCGGCTTCACAGCCACGTCATGACCAGGTGCGATACCGGTCGCACGGCGCATCGGGACGGCATGCTCAAGGGCAACGGCGACAACGCCGGGGGTCCTCCCCCACCGCTCCACGTGGGGACACCTCCACCCGTGCCCGCAGGGCTACGGGGAGAGCACCGCGTCGAGATCCCACCCACGAGTCAGAAGGACGTGCCTCCCCGTGAAGAAGTCCCTGCGCAGCGCCATCGCCCTCGCCTCCGTCCTGACCGTCGGGCTGCTCACCACCGCCTGCCAGAGCGACGACTCCGCGGACTCCACCCCGCCCAAGGCCGCCGGCACGCAGCAGAAGACCCAGGAGGCCGGGGACACCGGCTCGGCGCCCGCCGCGGACCAGGGCGGCGGCAAGGACGGCGGCGCGCAGTCGGACGCGGGAGGCAAGGACAGCAACAAGGACGACGGCAAGGACGGCGCGACGCAGCAGGGCGCCGGCGGCAAGGACGGCTACGGCCAGGCGTGCGGCACCAACGACCTGAGCTGGAAGGTCACGCCGAAGTCCCAGGCCGGCGGGTACGACGAGATCAGCGTCCGGGCCAAGAGCGGGATCACCTGCGTCCTGCCCGCGGGCATCCCGGTCGTCGCCTTCGGCTCCGGTGGGATCGAGGCCGGCCCCGCCGAGCAGTCGGCCGGCCGGCCGATCACCCTGAGCGGCACCAAGACCGCGTACGCGGGCGTCACCCCGAAGTCCGTCAACGCCAACAACGGCGTCGAGTTCTCCTCGATGATCGTCTCCGTCTCCACGGGCGACCCGAACCCGGTCTCCCTCCCCGTCGACGGCGTCGAGGTGAACGAGCCGCTCGTCAGCAGCTGGCACACGGACCCGGCGAAGGCCGTGCCGCTGAGCTGAGCGGTCAACAGACCTGCCGGTACGGGACGTCGGGCAGGTACGTCCGCCAGTCGTCCCGCGACAGCCCGCCCCCCGCGCGCCGGCACACGGACGCCGTCAGGCGCCCGGGGTCGATCGCGTGGGACTGGATGCCGCTGTACGCGCCCACGCTGTGCACCGTGCGGCCGTCGGAGGCGAAGGCCACCGCCACGACGCGGTCGCCCGGCGTCGGCAGCGGCGCACCCAGCGGCTGACCCGACGCCACGTCCCAGAGCTGGAGCGTGCCGCTGTCGCCCGCGACCGCCAACGTCCCGCCGTCGGGCGAGAAGGCCAGCGCCGTGACGGCTTCGACCGTGCCCCGCCGCGCGGCGTTCTGCGTGCCGACCAGGGCCCCGCGCCGCTTGGCGACGTCCCCGTCCCACAAGGTCACCCCGCCCGAACTATCCCCGGCCGCCAGGCGGTCCCCGGCGGGGCTGAAGGCGAACGCGCTGACGTCGTCCAGGTTGGGGCTGCGCGCGGCCCTCAGGCCCGACGGCAGGGTGAAGAGGACCCGGGGGGTGACGACCAAGCGGTCGTCGGGGCGCGCCACGAGCCTGTTGGGGTGTTCGATGAAGGCGCCGGGCGTCGTGGCGCGGGACTTGGACTGTGTCTCGGGCCGGGTGCGCTGGCGCCGGACCAGGTCCCAGACGTCGACGGCGTCCATGCCGTACCGGGTGACGAGCAGGGACCGTCCGTCCGCGGTGAAGCCGAGCCCGGTCATGGGCAGCGACGCCGAGTGCGGCGGTCGGGACTCCACCAGCGGACGGGCGGGCGCGTCGTTCCGTACGTCCCAGAGGTGCGGGCTCCGGTACTCCTTGAGCTCCTCGTTCCCGTACAGGGTCGTCCGGCCGTGCACGAGGGTCCGGCCGTCGGGGCTGAGCGCGAGCAGGGTGTGGCAGTCCATGTCGTCCTGGGCGGGCTCGGCCTTCGCGCACCGGAACCCGGGGGTGCGGGCCGTCCGACGGCCGTCCGGGACGCCGTACGCCTCGAAGTGGGACGTGCTGCCCCGGCGGCGTTCGACCGCGAGCGTGCGGCCGTCCCGGCTGAACACGCCCTTGCCGGTGGGCTCCCGGCTCCATGCGGAACTCATCGCGGACCCGTAGGAGACGGTGCGCACGACGGTGTCCATGCGGTGGCGTTTGGTCACGTAGCGGATCACCCCGGCCGCCGTGTCGACCCTCAACTCGCTGACGAGCTCGTTGGCGAGCGGGAAGCGGAACACCGGCTTCTTGGGCGACGACAGCCGCCAGAGCAGGATCTCGCGGCTGTCCGCGGCCACGGCGAACCGCCCGTCGGGGCTCGTCACCGCCTCGGTCAGGCCCGCGTGCCGGATCCGGGTGCCCTCCCGCCCGGTGGTCGGGTCCCACAAGCGCAGCCCGTCGGGGGTCCGCAGCATGAGCGTCGTGCCGTCCCCGGTGAACTGGGGAGGTTCCGCGGCGCAAGCGCCGCGCCACGTCCTGGGCAGCTTGCGGCGTTCGCGGACGTCCCAGATTTCGAGGGGAGCCTTCTCCCCTCTCTTGTCCCCGTCGGCCCTCTCGGGGCACAGCGCCAGGAACCGGACGTCCCTGCTCACGGCCCATTGCGGATCGGTCCCCGTCGACCGCTCGAACAGCGTCCGCCCCGTACGCAGGTCCCGGAGCCCGAATCTGCCCCCGCCGCCGACGACCTCCGCTTCCACGAGGGTGCGGCTGTCGGGGGCGTAGTCGGCGCCCCAGCTGGCCGTCCGCAGCGGCGCGCCGGTCGCCTCGCCCGTCATCAGGTCCCACGTCCGGACGTCGAACCTCCTCGCCTTCTCGTCCCAGCTCCCCATGACCGCCGTTCGCCCGTCCGGAGCGCTCCTCGCCATCCAGGTGAAGGAGGTGAGCGGGATCAGCGGTCCGAGCGCCTTGTGCGTGGTGACGTCCCACGCCCGTACACCGGATTCGTCGGTGATGACGGCCGTGCGCCCGTCCGTGCTGAGGCGGAGGGACGGCGAGCGGTCGATCGTCACCGCCTCGGTCCCGTCCGGCACGTCGTACGTGTCCGTCTCCGGCTGCGTGACCGCGCCCAGCAGCGCGGAGCGGGTCTCCGTCGTCTGCTTGAGGTTCCACGCGGTCAGCCCCAGTTGCATCGCCAGGACCGGATCGGCCGCCCGTACGCCCTGCGCCAGCGAGGCCAGCCGCCGGGCGGCCGACTCCTCGCGCTGGCGCTGGCTGGTGCGCCCCTCGCGCCAGGCCGTGTCCACCGCCACCACGGCGAGCACGACGAGCACCGCCAGCGTGGAGAACACCGCGCGGCGCGCCCATCGGGACCGGGTGCGGGCCGTGCTGCTGGCCCGCAGGAACTCCCGCTCCTGCTGGGTCAGCTCCCGCCGATGCCGGGGCGCGGCGAAGGTGAGCTTGGCCTCGGCCAACTCGCCGCCGCGCAGCAGCGCTCCGCTGTCGCGCTGTCGAGCGCGCCAGTTGTGGGCCGCCTGCGCCAGGCGCCGGTGACGGCGCAGCCGTTCGCGGCTCTCGTCGATCCAGCCGCGCAGCCGCGGCCAGGCGGTGATCAGCGCTTCGTGGGCCAGGTCGACGGTGTCCCGGTCGAGGGTGACGAGCCGGGCGCGGGCCAGCCGGTCGAGGACCGTGTGGGCATCGGAGTCCGGTCCGTCGGGGACGAGTTCGGGGCGTTCGACGGGGCGGCGGGTGTCCGGGACGCCGTCGCCCGGGGTGATCAGGCTGAGCAGGATGCGGCGGGCCTCGTCGGCCTGGTCGGGGGTGAGCTGCGCGTACAGGTCCTCGGCGGTCTGCACGATGGCGCCGTGCAGCCCGCCCGCGGCGCGGTGGCCCTCCAGGGTCAGGGTGCGGCCCCGCCGCCGGCGCCAGGTCTCCAGCAGGGCGTGCGACAGCAGCGGCAGGCTGCCGGGCTCGCCGGCGACCTCCTCCGCCAGGCGGGCGGTCAGGGCGCGTTCGACGACGAGCCCGGCGGCAGCAGCGGGCTTCACGACCGCCTCGCGCAGCTCCGCCGGGTTCAACGGGCCCACGGGCAGGGCGGCTTCCTTGACGGCGACGGCCAGCTCGGGATGTGCGAGGCAGTGCCCGTAGAAGTCGGCGCGTACGCCCAGGACCACGCGCAGCCCGCTGTCGTCCAGCCGCGCCGCGAGCAGGGCGGTGAGGAACTCGGCCCGCTCCCCCGCGTCCGAGCAGAGCGTGAACACCTCCTCGAACTGGTCGACGACCAGCCACGTCTCGCCCTCCCCGGCCACGGGCACGAGCAGGTCGCCGCGGGTGCGCATCGGGTGCTCGCCGGGCGTGAAGATCCGCAGGGCGGCCGGGGCGGCGGACGAGGTGCGCAGCCGCGGGATCAACCCGGCGCGCAGCAAGGACGACTTGCCGCTGCCGGACGGGCCGAAGACGACGGTGAAGCGGTACGCCGAGACCAGTTCCACCAGTTCGTCGGTGAGCCGTCCGCGGCCGAAGAAGAGGGCTTCGTCCTCGGGTTCGAACCGGGCGAGGCCCCGGTACGGCGGCGGGGCGCCCTCGTCGCGCGCGCCGCAGGAGAGGTGTTCCTCCTCGGCGGTGCGCCAGCGGTCCTCCCACTCCTGCGCGTCGCCGCCGCACGCGTCGACGTACGCCAGCGCGACGGGCAGCGTCGGCAACTTCTCCCCGGCGGCGGCCTGGGAGAGCGCCGTCACCGAGTAGCCGGTGCGCCGGGCCAGTTCCCGGTACGAGAGTCCGCCGGCCTCCTGGCGCAGCGCCCGCAGTCCGTGGGCGAAGCGCGCCACCGGTCCCGCCTCCGGGTCGAGCGCCTTCTCCGGTCTCCCCACACCGCCCCCGTTTCTGTGATCAAGGCACCGTCCACGCTAGAAAGCCACCTCCCATCACCACAAGAGCCCCACCAGACACACCGATGGCCGTTGTTTAGCCGTACGGAACGGGGCTGCTGAACAACTCGCGGGCCGGTGGACTGCTGATCGCAAGCACCGCAGCAATGCGGTACGAGCGTCGGCCCGGGCACCGTTCCTCAGCTTTGGTGAGCCCGGGAGCGGCAGCCACAACCCCTGGTCCGCAAGGACGTGGCGGCCCGGGCCAGCGCACGGCTCTCTACCAGGAGAAGACCTTTGTACAGATCCCCCCGACCGTCCGCACGGACGAATCGTGATCCGTCCGCACGGCCGCACCACCGCCGTACGGCGGCCCTCGCCCTCGCCACCGCGGTCGCGGCCCTCGCCACCGGCGTGGCCGCCCCGGCCGGCGCCGCGCCCCCCGGCGACGACGCCGTCCACGCGAGCAGGCCCGACGGCCCCCTGAAGGACGTCACGCTGATCACCGGCGACCGGGTGCTCCTCGACGCCAAGGGCAAGCCCGTCCGCGTCGAGCCCGGTTGGGGCCGTCAGAACGTCCCCGTGCGGATGCGCACCGCGGGCGGACGCACCCTCGTGGTGCCCGCCGACGCGGAGCGCCTGCTCGCCACCGGCAAGCTCGACCGGCGGCTGTTCGACCTGACCGAGCTGACGCGGCCCGAGACCGTCGCCGCGCAGCGCGGCGGCGTCAAGGTGATCGTCCAGTACGACGGCGCCGCCGCAGCCGCCCGCAAGGAGGTGCGCGCGGCGGACGGCAGCACCGTCCGCAAGGCCCTCAGGTCGCTGAACGCGGAGGCCGTCCAGACCCCCGCGAAGGACGCCGGGGCGCTGTGGTCCGCGCTGACGTACTCCCGGGACACGACCGCCTCCCGGGACGCCACCGTCGCCTCCCCCGGCGTCAGCCGCATCTGGCTGGACGCCGGCCGCAAGGCGAGCCTGGACAAGAGCGTGCCGCAGGTCGGCGCGCCCAAGGCGTGGGCGGGCGGGCACGACGGCAAGGGCGTCAAGATCGCCGTGCTCGACACCGGCATCGACACCACGCACCCGGACCTCGCGGGCAAGGTGGTGGCCGAGCAGAACTTCACGCAGACCGCCGACGCCAAGGACCGCAACGGGCACGGCACCCACGTCGCCTCCACCGCCGCCGGCAGCGGCGCCAAGTCCGGCGGCGCCCACAAGGGCGTCGCCCCCGGCGCCCAACTGCTCAACGGCAAGGTGCTCGACGACTTCGGCTGGGGCAGCGACTCCGAGGTCCTGGCGGGCATGGAGTGGGCCGTCGCCCAGGGCGCCGACGTCGTGAACGTCAGCCTCGGCAGCGAGGACGCACCCGGGATCGACCCGCTGGAAGCGGCCGTCAACACGCTCTCCGCCAGCAAGGGCGTCCTCTTCGCCGTCTCCGCGGGCAACAGCGGCCCCCGGGCGTCCTCGGTGGGCTCCCCCGGCAGTGCCGACGCCGCGCTCACCGTCGGCGCGGTCGACGACGCCGACGCGCTGGCCGACTTCTCCAGCCGCGGTCCCCGCGTCGGCGACGGGGCCGTCAAGCCCGACGTCACCGCGCCCGGCGTGGCCACCACCGCCGCCGCCGCCCCCGGCAGCCTCCTCGCCGAGCGGTACGGCCAGAACCCCGACGGCTACATGTCGATGGACGGCACCTCGATGGCGACCCCGCACGTCGCCGGCGCCGCCGCCATCCTCAAGCAGCGGCACCCGGGGTGGACGTACGCCGAACTCAAGGGCGCCCTCACCGGCTCCGCCAAGCAGGGCGCGTACGGCGTCTTCGAGGGGGGCGCGGGCCGCATCCAGGTCGACGCGGCCCTGAAGCAGAGCGTGTTCTCCGAGCCCTCCGCCATCGGCTTCGCCAAGGCCCAGTGGCCGCACGCCGACGATCCGCTCCAGACGAAGAAGATCACCTACCGCAACACGGGCGACAAACCGGTCACGCTCGCCCTCACGCTCGACGCCCGCGACCCCAAGGGCCAGCCCGCGCCGGCCGGGTTCTTCGCCCTCGGCGCCGACAAGGTGACCGTCCCCGCGGGCGGCACCGCCTCCGTGGACCTGACCGCGGACACCCGGCCCGGCGGCACCCTCGACGGCCTGTACTCCGTCCAGGTCCTGGCAGCCGGCGACGGACAGAGCGTGCGCACCCCGGCCGTGGTCGAGCGCGAGGTCGAGTCGTACGAGGTGACGTTCCAGCACACGGGCCGGGACGGCCAGCCCGCCACGGGCTACTCGACCAGCGTGGACGGCGTCGAACCGAGCCTGTGGGACAAGAGCGCGCACCTCGACGAGACCTCGCCCACGAACAAGGTCCGGCTGCCGAAGGGCACGTACTACCTCAGCGCCTTCATCGGCGACTCCGCTCCGTCCCGGGCGAGCAACCTGCTGGTCCAGCCGGAGCTGAAGCTCACGGGCCCGCAGACGGTGACCCTCGACGCGCGGGCGGCGAAGCCGGTGGACATCACCGTGCCGGACGCCGCCGCGACGCTGGACAGGGTCTCCGCGACCCTGTCGTACCAGAAGGGCGAGTACGACCGCAGGGCGTTCTTCGGGCTGGAGTCCTTCTCCGACCTGCGCCTCGCGCACATCGGCCCGCCGGTCACCGGTCGCGCCTCCCACCTGTGGTCGGGGACGTGGACCAACGGCGCGACGGACTACGGCGTGACGACGGGCAGCAGCGGGGACCGCTTCCCCACCGGCTACGTGCGGCACCTCACCGCGGGCGACCTGGCCACCGTGAAGGTCGGCCTCGGCGCCTCCGCCCCGGGCAAGAGCGGCGCGCTCTTCCCCACGGCCACCCTCCCCGGCGTGCCGTCGTCGCCCTTCTCGTACGGCTCACCGGCCCGGCCGCTGCCCGAGGAGCGGACGCTGCACCTGTCGACGCTGGACCGGGCGCGCTGGGACATGGGCTTCCAGCAGGTCGTCTCCACCCCGGAGAGCTGGATCACCGAAACCTCGTTCGCGCCCCAGGAGCCCAAGGAGTACCGCGGCGGGCAGACCTACCGCGAGGAGTTCAACACCGCGGTGACCAGCCCCGTGCTGGGCGCCCCGTACGGCCTGTTCCGCAAGGGGAACGAGATCTACGGCGACGTACGCCTCTTCTCCGACGGCAAGGGTCACCCCGGTCGCTCGCTCCACAAGTCGGTGCGGACCACGCTCCTGCGCAACGGTGTGCAGGTCGGGGAGAACACCGACGCACTGGACCGGGCCCCGTTCGCCGTGCCCGCCGACGACGCCAAGTACAAGCTGTCGACGTCGGTGACGCGCGACCCCGCCGTGTCGAAGACCTCCACGCGCATCGACACGAGCTGGGAGTTCCGCTCGCAGCAGACGGCGACGGAGACGCAACTGCCGGCCTCCACGGCACGGTTCGGCGCGACCGTCGCCCTCGACGGCACCGCCCCCGCGCGGCAGGTCCAGCAGGTCCCGCTGACCGTGCAGGGCGCCGCGGCCGGCGGGAACCTCAAGTCCCTGACGGCGTACGCCTCGTACGACGGCGGCCAGAGCTGGCAGAAGCTGCCCGTGAAGCAGGGCAAGGCCATGGTCCGCACCCCGGACGCGGGCAAGGGCATCGCGCTGCGCGCCGTGATCGTGGACAAGCAGGGCAACCGCTCGACGGTGGACGTCCACGACGCGTACCTCGGCAAGTGACCCGCTAGAGGTCCAAGGGGCGGCGTGCGGACCGGGCACGCCGCCCCTCCCGGCTGCGCCGTTGCCAGCCCACCTGCGGTTGCTCGCGCAGTCCCGCGCCCCCTGGACACCACCGCCGTGCCCCTGCGGGCGCATTGGTCTCCGGAGCCCGGTGGTGGCTTGTCGCGCAGTTCCCCAGCGCCCCTGAAGACCTCCGCCTCCAGCCCGCAGACAAGTGACTGGGGAAGCGAAACAGGGGCGCTGGGGGTCCCCCCACGCCCTCTGGGCGTAGGTGGGGGCGCCCCCGTGCCCGCAGGGCACAGGGGGAGGAACTGCGCGACAAGCCCACCACCAGGCCGCAGTGGACATGACCCCCGCAGGAAGACGGCGAGGTCCTGGGGCCGCAGGGTGGCACCCGTGGTCGCACGGGGCGCACCCCCACACCCCGGCCGCCCGCGCCCCTACCGCGCCAGCCGGCGGACCACCACGCCCAGGACCTGGTGCACCGGGCACGGGCCGTGGTTGCGGGAGTCGTCGCTGTACGGGCCGTCGCCGACCGCCGCGAGATGGCCCGGCGGCACCGGCGCGCCCTCGAACGGGTCGCCCGCGAGCGCCACCGCCCGTTTGATGAACCACTCCGTGGCAGCCAGGTCCCCGGTCACCGGGGGCCGCTGGCGCCACGAGGTCTCCAGGTCGGGCTGGGCGACCACCACGATGTCGCCGCGGCGCAACCCGCGCGCCCCGCGGCGGATCAGCACCCGGTCGCCGTGGGTCAGGGCGGGCTCCATGCTCGGGCCGCGCACGGTCACCGTGACGTAGCGCCGGCGCACCCGCCACGCGACGAGCGCCACGCCCGTACACGTCAGGGCCAGGCCGAGGACCGCGGGGCGCCTCATACGACCCGCCCGTCCCGCAGCTGGACCACCCGGTCGCAGCGGGCGACCACGTCCCGGTCGTGGGTGGCCAGCACCACGGTCGTCCCGAGCCGGTCCCGCAGCCCGACGAGCAGTTCGAGGACCTCCGTCCCGGACGCGGAGTCCAGGTTGCCCGTCGGCTCGTCCGCGAGGATCAGCCGGGGGTCGCCGATCAGCGCGCGGGCGACGGCCACCCGCTGCTGCTGCCCACCGGACAGCTTCGCGGGCAGGGACTCCTCCCGGCCGGCGAGCCCCACCGAGGCCAGCAGTTCGCGCGCCTTGGCCCGGCGGTCGAAGTCGACCCGGTACGGCAGCACGGGCGCGATGACGTTGTCCAGCGCGGTGAGCGCCGGCAGCAGGTGGAAGCGTTGGAAGACGAAGCCCACCCGCCGCCGGTACGCGGCGAGCTCCGCGCGCTTCATCGCGGTGACGCGCTGCCCGGCCACGTCGATCGTGCCCGCGTCGGGCTGCTCCAGCGCCCCCAGCAGGTACAGCAGGGTGGACTTGCCGGAGCCCGACGGGCCGGTCAGGGCGACCGTCTCGCCCTCGTCGATCCGCAGGTCCACGTCGGCGCAGGCGTGCACGGGGGCGCCGGATTCGGCGGCGTACGTCTTGACCAGCCCGCGCACCTCCACCAACGGGCCCGGCACCTCCGCCGCGGGGCCTCCCCCGCCTTCGGGGTCGCTCACACCGCCACCTCCTCGTCCTCGATGTATCCCGATGCCTGGAGCGCGAAGAGCCGCGCGTACTCGCCGCCGAGGGCCACGAGTTCGCCGTGGCTGCCGCACTCGCCGATCTTCCCGTCCGCGAGCACCACGATGCGATCGGCCCGGCGCACGGTGCCCAGCCGGTGGGAGATCAGCAGACTGGTCGTGCCCGCGCGGTGCGCCCGCAGCCGCTCGTGCAGCTGCTGCTCCGCCGCCGCGTCGAGGCCCGCGCTCGGCTCGTCGAGGACGAGCAGGTCCCGGCCCTCCCGCAGCAGCGCGCGGGCCAGGGCGAGCCGCTGCCACTGCCCGCCGGACAGGGCCACCCCCGCCGACGGCTTCCCGGTCTCCTCGTCGTCCGGCTCGGGGAAGGTGCGGGACAGCAACGTGTCGTAGCCGCGGGGAAGTTCGCTGAGGAAGCCGTGGGCGTCGGCGCGACGGGCCGCGTCGACGATCCGCTCGGGGTCGTCGCGGTGGCGCAGGTCCCCGATGCCGATGTTGTCCGTCGCCGACAGGTCGTACGCCACCCGGTCCTGGAACACCGCGCTGATCCGGTCCCGCAGCTGCGCCGGGTCCAGGTCGCGGACGTCCGTGCCGTCCCAGCGCACGGTGCCCCGCGTCGGGTCGTACAGCCGGCAGGCGAGTTTGACCAGGGTGGACTTGCCGGCGCCGTTGAGTCCGACGAGGGCGATGGACTCGCCGCGCGCGATCGTCAGGCTCACCCCGCGCAGCACCCAGGGCCCGTCGTCGCGGTAGCGGAACCAGACGTCGTCGAACTCGATGCGGTCCGCGAGCGGCGCCACGGGCAGCGGGTCGGGGCGCACCGGCAGGTCCGTGGGGAGCCGGTTGACCTCCACGTAGTGCCGGAACGTCAACAGACTGTGGTAGCCGCCGCTGACGTGGCTGATGGTGACGGACAGCGCCCCCTGCACCCCGGCGGACGCGGCGAGGTACGCCGACACGTCCCCGACGCCGAACCGCCCCGCCAGCGCGCCGTGGACCGTCCACGCCAGCCCGCCCGCGGCGATGAGCGCGCCGAGCACCGCGGGCGGCGACTGGAGCGCGAGCACCCGTCGGTCGTGCCGCTCCTCCGCCGCGTTGATGTCCCGCGTCTCGGCGTCCATCCGCCCCAGCAGGAACCCGCCGGCGCCGAACAGCCGCACCTCCTTGACCGCGGAGACGTTCAACATCAGCTCCTGGTAGAAGAGCTGGCGCCGGTTGCGCGGGCTGATCTCCCACGTCAGCGCGGCCTGCCTGCGGGTGAGGGAGATCTGGACCAGCAGCGCCGGCACCGCCGCCGCGATCGTCACGACCGTCAGCCACGGGGAGATCGCGGAGAGCACCGCGACCATCCCCGTGATGGTGATGGCCTGTTGGACCAGGCCGAACACGGCGGTGGTGATCTGACCGGGCGCGCTCATCGTCGAGTCCTGGGCCAGCCGCAGCCGGTCCAGGAACGCGGGGTCCTCGAAGCGCCCCATCCCGACGAACTCGTTGACCTTGCCGTACAGGCGCCGTTGGGCAAGGTGCCCGATGCCGCGTTGCAGCCGGACCTCGGTGTACGTCGACACGAACGGCAGGACGACCGTCAGCGCGGCGACCGTGCCGATGCCCGCCGCGAGCGCCATGGGGGAGGGGCCCGTCGCGCCTTCGCCGTACTGGAGCGCGTCGAAGAGCCACTTCGTCAGGAGCGTCGCCGCGGCGGGCAGCAGCCCCTGCGCCACGGTCAGCAGGACCTGGCAGACGAAGGTGACCGGGCCGGCGCGCCAGGTCAGCTCCAGCGCGGCGCCCGCGCCGGTGGCGAAGCCGCGCACGCCGCCGAGCCGGTCCACCCCGGCCTCCCCCCGGCTTCCGCTCACGCCGGCAGGCGGTCCAGCACCGGGTTGGTGCCGGCCTCGGCGTAGGTGACGGTGCCGTCCGGGTCGACCAGGACCGTGGTGGGCGTGCCCTGGACCTCGTACCGCGTGGACAGCGGCCCTGCGGACTCCTCCCGCACCACGGTCGCGACCCCCGCCAGCGGCGCGGTCATCTCCACGGCCACCGCGTCGTCGCTGCCGGCGATCACCACGACGATCTGCGCGGCGTCCATCCCGGTGCGCCGGGCGAACTCGGGCAGGTCACCGGCCGCGGTGACGCAGACGGCGCAGTCGGTGGACAGGAACGTCAGCGCCGCTTCCCGGCCCGCGAGGCCGTCCGAGGTCACCTGCGTCCCGTCGACGGCGACGGCGGTGAACGCGGGCAGCGGTTCGCCCGTCGGAGGGCCCGACGTCAGGTTCTCGTACCTGCTGGTCCGGATCTTGCGCTCCTCCTCGTGGCGGCGCAGCCGGCGGATGACGGCGAGGACCAGCACCAGGTTCAGCGCGGTGACGACTCCCAGCAGGAGCAGTCCCAGGGACAGATAGACCATGCCACTTCCCTTTCGTGAGGTGGGATCGGACGTCAGATGAGAGGCAGGGGTGGGAGTCAGGGGCCGACCATGAGGTCGACGACGTCGTCGAAGAAGGCGGTCACCAGGGTGATCACCGCCGCCGTCACGACGCACAGGACGACGGCGGGCAGCTCCGGCGACGCGTCCGAGGCCGCGCCGACGCCCACCAGCCCCAGGACGGCAAGGCCCAGCAGGGGCGCGTTGCGCACGACGTGCCGTCGGCCCAGCCGTGCGGTGGGGCGGCCGAAGCAGGCGCACGACACCTCGGTGCGGGAGACGGTGGCCCAGGCGGCGACGGCGGTGAACCCCGCGGTGAGCACGGCGGCGGCGACGAGCCCGGGTCGTACCGTCTGCACGGGACCGAGCAGCGCGAGCCCGGTGACGCCCTCCGCCGCGATCAGGGCGAGCGCCGCGGGCCGGGCCAGCCGACGGGCGTCGGGGCCGACGCGCCGCAGGAGCCCGTCCAGCATGTCCCGGCTCTCCTGGAAGGACCGCGCCTTGGCGACCGCGGACACCAGGAGGACCCCGGCGAGCGCGAGCCGTGCCGTGAGCACCGCGTACGTCACGATCGTCACTCCTCCGCCAGCAGCCGCGCAGTGGACCTGCGCCGCTGCACCAGTACGGGAACCAGGCCGGCCGCCGCGGACAGCGCCGTGCCCGCGGCGACGACCCCGACGGCCGGCACGAGCAGCGCGCCCGCGCCGCCGGCCGGCGCCAGCCACAAGGCGGCGGCCCCGCCGAGCACTGCCCCGGCCGTCGAGCCCAGCAGCCCGATGAACGCCCCTTCCAACAACACCAGTCGGGTCGTCACGCCCTCGCCCCAGCCGACCGCCCGCAGCAGGGCGAACTCGGACGCGCGGTCCTGCACCCCGAGGTACATCACGTCGCCCACGGCCACCGCGGACAGCAGCACCATCGTCACGACCGCGGCGACGTCGGTGGAGCGCACCTGCACCGAGACGGTCTCCCCCAGCAGCGAGCCGGCGAGCGTCCCGCGGAAGGTGGAGGTCGCGGCGAGCAGCAGCAGGGTCGCGGCGGCTGCGGTGGCGACGGCCGCGGCGCCCAGCAGGCTACGGCCCCGGGCGCGTACGGCACCGGCCAGCGCCATGCCCGCCACGCCGGCGAACATCCGGGCCCGCCGCCCGGTGGTGACGGCCGGCCGCAGCGCGGTGACGGGCTGGACACGCGCGGCGAGCCAGGCGGGCACCGCCCCGCTGACCAGCGCCACGACCAAGGCGACCGGCACGGCGAGCAGCGCCCGCACCACCGGTACGTCGATGTCGAGGGCGAGGCCCGTCACCCAGGCCACGGCCGTCCCGAGCACCCCCGCGACGGTCCCCAGCAGCAGCAGTTCCCCGAGGACGACGGTGAACAACTGCCGCCGGCGCCAGCCCACGGCGGCGAGCAGCCCCAACTCCGCGCGACGCGAACGCACCGACGCCGCCGCCGCGTTGGCGACGAACAGCGTGCACACCACCAGCACCAGGACCAGCAGGAGCAGGGACTTGGCGTCGGACGCCTCGATGATCCGGGCGGCGACGTTCTTCTTGCTCCACCACTCGGTGAGCCGCAGCTCGGGCCGCCCGTTCCCACCGGCGGGCAGCACGACGGTGCGCGCCTCGGGCGAGGAGCCGAGGACGACGTCCACGTGCAGCCCGGTGCGCTTGCGGATCTCCTCGGCGGCCACCCGCACCCGCTCCCGGGAGACCGCGTCGGCGCCGGTCACCCCGGCGACCTTCACCCGGATCGCGGAGACCGGCGCGAGGGTCTGCTGGTGGGAGAGGTATCCCTGGTCGGCGAGCCAGCGCACCGACTCCATCGAGACGAGCACGAGCGGGGGTTGCTGGATGTACGCGGTGGGCGACGACGCCGGCCGCAGCGCCCCGCCCTTCAGCAGCTTCCGGGAGCGCTCGTCGGCGCCGGACAGCGCCGGCTCCCCGTACGTGCCGAGCGGCAGTCGGGCGGCGGAGTCGAACTCGGGCAGCCGCCGGGGGTCGAAGGTGCCGACGGCCTTGGGGAAGACGTCCTCCCCCGTCCACCCGTCCGTGTCCTGCGGCCGGAGCTTGCGGAACCAGAGGTCCCGGCCGTCGAGCGGCAGGACCGTGCTGACCTTGTCGGGGCGCTCGACGGTGCGGGGCCGCAGGGTTCCGTCGGCGGCCCGGTCGTGGGTGACGGGCCCGGTGACGTCGAAGAAGCCGGAGCCGCTCTGGCTGACCTCGCCGACGGGATGGCGCTGGTAGCGGGCCGCGGCGTCGTACTCCTCGTCCAGCAGGGGGCGGTCCGCGCCGCGGGCGGTGAGGGTCAGCCCCAGCTTGAGGTCGCCGACGGTGCGTTCGGAGCGGAGCGTCGGCATCACCGACGCCGGCCCGTCGGCCCGGCTGGTCGCCTGCCGGACGGGCTTCTCCGAGGTCAGGTACTGCCCTTCGGTCACCGCGTCGTCGAGTCCGAAGAGTGCGGCCTCCGCCTTCGGGTCCACGCCCGCGACGAGGTACGACACGGGGAAGTCGGTGTACACCTTCGTCGACGGCCCGTACGGCGCCGGCTCGATCCCTTCGGGCGGGTCGATGTCGACGATCCCGGCCCAGGTCAGGCACTTGACGGACTCGACGAACCGGATGGCGCCCGCCGTCTGACGCACGGTGCCCCGGCACACCTCGCGGCGTTCGCCCGAGGGCAGCACCTCGAAGTAGCGGTCGGTGTGCACCACGGTGGCGTTGCCCCCCGACGTGCCCTGCGACACCTGCGGCCCCGGCCGGGCCTCCAGCGGGTACGGCGTGATGAAGACGGTGGTCGGCTTCTCCTGCACGGTCGACAGCCCGCGGTCGTACCGCCAGACCCGGTTCAGGTCGAACGTCCCGCGGGTCCCCTTCGGCACGAGGTCCGCGAGGTCGATCACCACCCCGCTCCGGTCCGCCTGGTGCCCGAGCACGGCGAGCGGCGCCGCGACGTCCACCCCCGGCGCGTTTCGTACGGCGGCGGCCTGCTCCAGGGTGATCCCGCCGTACACGTCCGACAGCGAGTTGGGCCGGATCAACCCCTCGCCCTTCTCCAACTCCTGCACCGCGCCCTCGGGCCGCACGAGGACGTCGTAGGCTCCGCGGTTCTTGGCGATGATGCCGGTGACGGTCAGCCGGCTGGACTCCGTGGTCGCCGTCAGCACCACGAACGACGACACCGCCACCAGGATCCCGGCGAGGAGGGCCACGGACCGGGCCCAGTGGCGCGTCAGATGACGCTGCATCAGGCGGAACACGGGCCCTCCTCCGTTCCATTCAGACGTCAGTCAACGGGCGGGAGGGCCGATCAACAGGTCATGACGCCACAGTTCTTCCACGGGCCGCAGTACGGGGCGGGGCAAGCGCTGCCGCCCACGTAGCAGCACCGCTTGTGCAGCCGGTTGGCTATGCACTGGGACTGCGTGTAGGAGGTCTGGCATCCTCCGGAACAGCGGCCGAAGCACGGGTCTTCGGCCGCCCACGCCTCGGTCTCGGGGACCAGTCGGCTCAGCAGGGTGTCACCGAGTCGGTTCAGGAACTTCACGGGTTCGCCTCTCTCGTCGGTCGTGCACCGTGTCGGTTCTTCACGTCCCGAGTCCCCGCGCGCTCTCGCGAACCCGGGTCGGCGCGCCCATCGTGAACGCGCACTGGAGTAGACCATTCACTCCGGGTGTTCACAACGGGGTGATCGGCCTTGCGATCGCGGTGTGACCGGGGTCACATGCGAGGCGGGAGGCGACTCAAGTCCCTTTTGTGGCAGGAGGTTTGAGTCATGGACCTCGTTGCACGGCCCGTACTGTCCACCTATCGCGCGGTGATGTGGCAGCAGGCGCTGACCGAAGGCGCTGCGATCAACGCCCGAACGACCAGTGCCCGGCACCTGGGTGGCTGCCGGGCACTGCTGGGGACGACGTCGGGTGGCTTTCCTCCCTGCTTCTCGCCCCTGCTCCTTCTGTCTCTCGTTCTTGCTTCTTGCCCTTACTTCTTGTCCTTGGGCGTGATCTTGCCGTCGGCGGTGCAGCGCTTGTCGTCGCTGCCGCGGGCGCAGTTGTTGCCCGGGGTGGTGGAGACGACGGTGTTGTGGAGCTTGAGGTCGCCGAAGGTCCGGACGTCCGTGGTGACGGAGAAGGTGATCGTCGCGGACTGCCCGGGTTCGAGGGCGCCGCGCCAGGTGAGGTCGGGTTCGTCGTAGGAGACGGTGCCCCGGCTGGCTTCGGCGTCGTCGTTGTAGGCGGCGTCGTCGAGGAGTTCGGTCAGGTCGTCGGTGAGCGTGGCCGGGTTCGCGGCGGTGTAGGCGGTGTCACCGGTGTTGGTGACGGTGATGGTGTACTCCACCGTGTCGCCGGGCATCACCACCGCGGGCCCGTTCTGCTCCTTCGTGATGGTCAGCCCGGGCTCGCCCGTCACCTCGGTGGTGGTGGTGTCCTCGTTGTTGTCCGGGTCCGGGTCGGGCTCGTTGCCCTCCACCGTCACCGTGTTGACGATGGTCGTGGCGCCTTCGGCCGCCGTCCCGGTGAGCACGACGGCAGCGCTGTCGCCCTCGGCGAGCGGCCCGCCCTCGCAGGTGAGGGTGCGGCTCGCGATCGTGCACCCGGCGGTGGTCGTGGCGGCGTCCTCCAGCCCGCCCGGCACGGTGTCGGTCAGCGTCCAACCGGACGAGTCGCCCGGCCCGTTGTTCGTCACCGTGATCCGGTACGCGACGTGTCCGCCGGGGGCCGCCTCCGCCGGTCCGACCTTCGTCACGGCGAGGTCGACCGACGGATTCACCGTGGTGGTCGTGGTGTCCTCGTTGTTGTCCGGGTCCGGGTCGGGCTCGTTGCCGTCCACGACCGCGGTGTTCACGATCCGCGTCGCGTTCGCCCCGGCCGTACCGGTCAACACGATGCTGGCGCTGTCGCCCACGGCCAGCGCGCCGCCCTCGCAGGTCAGCGTCCCGCCCGCGATCGCACACCCGGCGGTGGACGTCGCGGCGTCCGCCAGCCCGGCCGGGATCGCGTCCGTCACCGTCCAACCGGTCGCGTTCGAAGGACCGTTGTTCGTCACGGTGATCGTGTACGAGACGTCCCCGCCCGCGGTGACGGTCGCCGGCCCCGTCTTGGTGAGGGCCAGGTCCACGGACGCGGTCACCGTCGTCGTGGTCGTGTCCTCGTTGTTGTCCGGGACCGGGTCGGGGTCGTTGCCCTCCACGACGGCCGTGTTCACGATGCTCGTGGCACCCGGTGCGGCCGTGCCCGTGAGGGTGATCTCCACGCTGTCGCCCACCGCCAGCGGACCGCCGATGCAGGTGAGCCCCTCGCCGCCGATCGAGCAGCCGGGCGTGGTCGTGGCCGCGTTCTCCAACCCGGCCGGAATCGGGTCGTTCAACCCCCACCCCGTGGAGTCCGACGGCCCGTTGTTCGTCACCGTGATGGTGTACGAGACGTTCCCGCCCGCGGCCACGGTCGCCGGCCCCGTCTTGGTAACCGCGAGGTCGACCCGACGCTCCAGCGTCGTGGTCACCGTGTCCTCGTTGTTGTCCGGGTTCGGATCGGGCTCGTTGCCCTCCACCGTCGCCGGATTCACGATCCGCGTCGCGTTCGACGCCGCCGTACCGGTCAGCGTGATGGTGGCGCTGTCGCCCACGGCCAGCGCGCCGCCCTCACAGGTCAGGGTGGCGCCGCTGACGGAACACCCGGGAGTGGTCGTCGCGGCGTTCCGCAGCGTGGCCGGGATCGTGTCCGTCACCGTCCAACCGGTGGAGTTCGACGGTCCGTTGTTCGTCACCGTGATGGTGTACGAGACGTCCTCGCCCGCGACGGCGGTCGCCGGCCCTTCCTTCGTCACCCCGAGGTCCACCGACGGATCCACGGTCGTGGTGGTCGTGTCCTCGTTGTTGTCCGGGTCGGGGTCCGGGTCGTTGCCGAACACCTTCGCCGTGTTCTCGATGGAGGTGGCGCCCACCGCGGCCGTGCCGGTGAGGGTGATCTCCACGCTGTCGTCCACCGCCAGCGCACCGCCCGTGCAGGACAGCATGCCGTTGGTGATGCTGCACCCGGCCGTCGTGGTGGCCGCGTTCTCCAACCCGGCCGGGATGTCGTCCGTCAGGGTCCAGCCGGACGACGGGTTGGGCCCGTTGTTCGTGAGCCTGATCGTGTACGACACGCTCCCGCCGGCGGACACCGTCGCGGGCCCCTCCTTCGTCACCGCCAGGTCCACCGGCATCTGGAAACAGGAGGTGGCGTCCACGGAGACGGAGCTGGCCGGCGCCTGCTGCGTGGAGAGCTGGGTGAAGGTCGGGGCGTCGGGGTTGGCGATCTGGAGCCGGGTGATGGTGCCCGCATTGCTGAAGAAGCCCAGGTCACCGTTGCCGTAGGTGTACGTGCCGCCGTAGTCCGCCACCGGCAGGACGCCCGCGTAGGTGGTGACCGTCCCGGTCGTCGGGTCGATGCGGGAGACCCCGCCCTGACGGTTGGCGCCCCACAGGTAGCCCTCGCTGTACGCGAAGTCGATGACCCCGCCCAGGGTCTCGCTCAGGGTGACCTCGGTCGCCGTCCTCGCGGTCACGTCGACCCGGTAGAGCAGGTTGTTGTAGCCGTTGGCGACGTAGTAGTTCCCCGCGTCGTCGAACGCGCCCGCCGCGTAGTTCCCCGCGCCCGTCGGCAGTCCGGTGGTCCCGAGGATGGTTGCCGCACCGTCGTCGTCGATCCGCAGCAGATTGGGGTTGTCCCCCCGCTGGACCGCGTAGATGTAGTTGTCGTCCGGGTTGACACCGATGGCGTTGTAGTCCTGGGAGGCGGTGCCCACGGGCATGAACGTGATCTCCCCCGGACTCGTCACCCCCTGGTAGAGCTGCGTCGTCGGGGTCCCGGCGGACAGCATGATGTCGCCCGCACACGACAACGGAGCCCGGACGCTGACGCCCGGGCCCGCGGACTGAGCCGGAGCCGACTGCCGCGGCTGGGCCGCGGCGAAAGAGGCAGCGGCGGGAGAGGCTGAAGTGACGAGGGCTACTGCGGTGCCCAACGCCGTCAGCCAGGGTCTCCTGAGCATATGGACGGGGGTCTCCTCGCTCCGTGAGTGCCCAGCCGGGCGAGGGCCGGGCCCAGCCGGACGAAGCCGGCCGAAACCTTTCCCCGCCGCCGGACCAGGTGGGTAACGTGCGAATGCTCCGCGTATTGGATCGGCCTGATCAGGCACGTTTCCGGGAACACAGCGCCCGAAATCGGGTTCTTCACCCCAGCGGCCCAGCACCCCCGGGCCCAATCAGGCGACCCCCATCCCCCACCCGATCAGCCGACCCGCCCCTACCGAGTCCCCCGTCGCGTCCCTGCGCTCACCTCAACGAAGGCAGATGAATCAGCCCCGCCTCCGTCGACCGGAAACCACAGGCGTCGAAGTAGAACTCCCCCATCCCCTCATCGAAGTCCACGTGCAGCCACTCACACCCCGCCGCCCGCGCCCGCTCCGCCGCCAGCCGCACGACCGCGGTCCCGACACCGCGCCGCTGGCACGTCCCCCGCGTCTTCGTATCGATCAAGAACGCGTGATCTCCCCCGTCCCACGCCACATTCACGAACCCGACGAGCTCCCCGCCCCCGTCGCGCGCCCCGACCCAACCGAGGCTGTACTCCTGGATCTTGTCCCACCACCCGACCGCGGGCCGCCCGCCGTGGGACCGGACGAGATCGACCATCTCCTCGTCGGTGATGAGGTCGCGCCATGCGTAAGTGATCTCTCCACTCATCGCCCCAGCGTGGGCGAAGGCCCTCGGGAGCTGCAACGGCATGAGCGCGGATGCGCCCGTTGACGAAGAAAACCCCAGGCCAAGGGATACATGACCTGGGGTTTCAGTGGAGCCGCCTTCGGGATTCGAACCCGAGACCTACGCATTACGAGCCCGAGAGCGGCCCTGACAGGGGGGTTCAGCACCTGTCAGGGAATGCCGAAACGTGCAGGTCAGAGAGGTACGGCATTCCGGTGAGGTTCAGGCACTGACAGCAAGTCCGAGGCAGTCCGGCCACACATCGGCCACACCGAACAGCCCCTCGGTCAGCGCCTTTTGTGGCTGGCCGAGGGATGCGAACCGGGGTTGAGGTGTGGCCGCTCCCGTGGGGCCACCATCGAACACAGAGAGGGCCGCGCAGCATCCGCCGCGTGGCCCTCGTCGCTGTTCAGCTTTGGCTCTAGTCCTCGGAGTTGTCACCGTCGGCACGGGGGGCGGCAAGTCCGTTCAGAGCCTGTTCGAGGCCGGCCGCACCCGCGGGAGTGATCTGGCGTCGGTCCATGTCGATCGTCAGCTCGTCGCCGGTCGCACGAACGACTGCGATCGCCCCTGTGTCGAGTTGAGTGCGGGTCACGCGGATCAACTGTTGCCCCCCTCATGGCATCACTAGCCCATGACTCGAACATATGCCCGAGTCAAGAGCCCGGATCAGCCTACTCCGCAGTACACCGCAGGTCACGCACAAACTCCACGGAGTGACCAGAGAACCCACACACTTGTCAACGCCTAAGCGTCATCGGTTAGTTCCGGCGGGAGATCGCCGGCCGCGTACCTCCTGAGCAGGGCCTCGACCCTGGGCATGTCCTGAGCCCCCATGCCCGGCGCAGGAACGACGACGACGGTCGCCTCGTCGCCGCTCGCGCCGAGCGGGTCACCGGCCACGGCCCCGCAATACTGCATCGCCGCCGCAAGGCGCACTTTGCGCTCGTCACCCCCTATGGCTCTTGAGATGGCGCCGGCAACCCCCGGCAGCATGTGTATCGGCTGGTCATGAGCGATTCGGTGCAGGGTGCTGTACCCGACTCTTGTCTGCGTCGCCGGGTCGACGGCGCGCTCGGCGAGCTTGCGGTACGAGAGGCCCGCCTCCTCCTTGGCTGCGCGCAAGAGGTCCCCGAAGGGGGTGCCGTAAGGCCAACGCTCGTCCGTGTCGGTCTGCGACACGCTCTCACTCCCACTCCGTTGCAGAATTCGAACAGTTCTCATCCAAGCAGCCATCACACGGAATCGCAGTGGCCAAAGTTCGTTGACGTGCGTCTCACCAGACTCTTACGGTGCAGTGTTCGAATACTGCAACAGCAGGGATCAAGTGCCACAGGCACTCTAGGGCCCCGACTGTTCGAAATGTGGGACAACGAGGGAAGAGTGATCGCGCACAGCGATTTCACAGAGTCGACGGTTTCCAGGCAGCCCGCCGCCGTTCGACACGCCCTCGCCCCACAGCCGCAGAGCGCGCCGAGTCGCAGTGTGAGGAGAGATAAGCACGTGAGCCCTGTCGAGTTCGTCGGCCCGCCGCCAAAGCAGCGCAACACCAAGCACGCTCGAATCGCGAGCAGCCTGCGCCAGCACCCCAAAGAGTGGGGAGTCGTCCGTACGCCGACCACGTCCATGCGCGCCGCGTCAGCCGCTCAGGCCATCCGGAGCGCGCGCCTGCCGGCGTACGAGCCAGCCGGTTCGTTCGAGGCGGTCGCCCGGACGGTCGTAGAGAAGAACGGCGACGTCGTCCACCGCGTCTACGCGCGTTATGTCGGGGGCAAGCAGTGACTGCCGCCCTGCCAACGGCGGTGACGCCCACGAGCGTTGTCGTCGCTCCACCCGGCCTCGACCGCGAGCAGTGGCTCAAGGTTCGTCGTACGGGCATCGGAGGCTCGGAAGTCGCCGGCGTCCTCGGGATGGACAAGCACACATCCCCGCTTGAGGTCTACCTCGACAAGACCGGCGAGCTGCCGCTCGACCGCCCGCGGAACCCGGACCTCGAAGAGGCCGCGTTCTGGGGACTGGCGCACGAGCCGACGATCGCCCGCGTCTTCGCCGAGCGGTCCGGGCTGCGTGTCGTCGAGGGTCCCGGCACCCTCGCCCACGTCGAGCGCCGTTGGATGCTCGCGAACGTTGACCGGTTCGTGCTCGACGAGGGCGAGTTGACGCCGTCCAGCCTGCTGGAGATCAAGACCCGGTCCGCCTTCCAGCTCGACGAGTGGCTGCTCGGCGTGCCGGACGGTCCGGCGCTGCAAACGCACTGGTATCTCGCCGTGACCGGCTACCAGCACGCGCATGTCGCCGCCCTGCTCGGCGGTAACCGGCTGATCATTCACCGCGTCGAGCGCGACGAGGGCCTTGTCGAGCACCTCGTCGCTCTGCTCGCGGAGTTCTGGCAGGGCGTGCTCGACCGACGGCCGCCCGCGGTCGACGGGTCCGAGGCGACCGAGGAACTGCTCGGCCACCTCTAAGACGTCAAGGCCGACGCCGTGACGGTCGCCGGCCCGGCCGAGGTCCTGCCGCTGCTGGAACGTCGACGCGAACTCAAGGCGCGCGAGGAACGCGTCGCCGACGAACTGCGCGACGTCGACAACCGGTTGAAGGCTGTTGCCGGCGAGGCCGAGATCGTCAAGACGCAGGGCGCCGTCGCGTTCACCTGGAAGCAGAACGGCCCGCTCGCCACGAAGCGGTTCGCCGTCGCGCACCCCGACCTCGCTACGAAGTACACGCACCGCGTCGAAGCGCTCGATACGAAGCGCCTCGCCGCCGAGCACCCCGACGAGTTCCGGGCCCATCGTGCCCGACGCCTCGTTGTACCCAAGGAGCCTGCCGCAGCGTGAGCACCAACCTCGCCGAGCGCGTCGCCAGCAAGCGCGCCGGTCGTAGTGCCGCCCCTGCCCACCGCCCCCAACAGCAGCCCACCCTCGTGCAGTTCGTGCAGCAACTGCGCCCCGAGATCGACCGCGCCCTGCCCGCCCATGTCGGGGGTGCCGACCGTATCGCCCGCATCGCGCTTACCGAGCTGCGGCGCGTCGAGCACCTCGCCGAGTGCACGCAGGAGTCGTTCGCTGGCGCCCTGATGACCTGCTCGGCGCTCGGCCTCGAACCCGGCGGAGTGTCCGGCGAGGCGTACCTGCTGCCGTTCTGGAACAAGAAGGTCCGGGCGTACGAGGTACAGCTCGTCATCGGCTATCAGGGCATGATCAAACTGTTCTGGCAGCACCCGCTCGCCGCCGGCCTCGACACGCACACGGTGTTCGAGGGCGACGAGTTCGAGTACGAGTACGGCCTCGCCCCCGTCCTCAAGCACAAGCCGACCCGCGGTAGTACCAAGGGAGCGCCGACGCACTACTACGCCGTGGCCCGCCTCGCGAACGGCGGCAACGCGCTCGTGGTGCTGGACGTCGACGACGTCGAGGCGATTCGCAAGCGCAGCAAGGCCAAGGACTTCGGACCGTGGGCGACGGACCACGACGCCATGGCCCGCAAGACGACGGTACGGCAGCTCTTCAAGCTGTTGCCGAAGTCCGCCGAACTCGCGCGCGCTGTGGCGCACGACGAGACGGTGCGCCGTGACCCCTCGCCCGAGGGGCTAGACACGCCCGGCGACTACATCCCGGGTGAGGTCGTACCGCAGCCAGACGAGCAGCCGACGGTCGAGGACGTGCCGACGGAGTTCGCCGGATGGCCCGAGGCTGCCGAGCCGCCCGCGACAGGCGGCGAGTGATGGAAGGACCGCGGATCGGTTCCCTGTGCTCTGGCTACGGCGGTCTCGACCTGGGCGTGCGGGAAGTGCTCGGCGGCTCGGTGGTCTGGCACTGCGAGATCGACCCGAACGCCGCCGCGATCCTCGCCCATCACTGGCCGGACGTACCGAACCTCGGCGACCTGTCCGCCGTCGACTTCGACCAGGTCGAGCCCGTCGACGTCCTGACAGCCGGATTCCCCTGCCAAGACGTCAGCCTCGCCGGCCGCCGCGCCGGCATCGCCGAGGGAACCCGGTCCGGCCTGTGGCTGCACGTCGCCCGAGCGATCCAAGCCCTACAACCCCGATTGGTGGTGATCGAGAATGTCCGCGGCCTCCTCTCGGCGACGGCGCATAGCAGCGTGGAACCCTGCCCGTGGTGTGTGGGAGACGGAAGCGCTGAGCCTCCTTTGCGAGCACTCGGTGCCGTACTCGGCGACCTGGCCCGCCTCGGGTACGACGCGGAATGGTGTTGCGTACGCGCGTCGGAGGTCGGCACTGCCCACCGCCGTGAGCGGGTGTTCATCGCGGCGCGTCCTGCTGCCGACGCCGACAGCGACGTTCGTGCAGGACGCGATCGACCCCGCAGCGTGGCGAGCACGGCGTGAGCGGATGAAGGCTCGCCACCCCGGCATGGGTGACATGGGGATGCCGCTCGGCCTCGCTGTCCGCCTGCTGCCGACCCCGCGCACCTCGGACACCAACGGCTCGGGGTCCCACGGCGAAGGCGGCCCGGACCTGCGCACCGCGGTCTCCCTCTTGCCGACCCCGCGGGCCTCGGACGGCGAAAAAGCGAGCCCGAATCAGAAGTTCGGCGATGGCAGTCCGACCCTGGCGAACGCCGCCGCACGGTTGTTGCCGACCCCGACAGCCAGTGATCACGGTTCCAACTACGCGACAGCCGAGGAGCGGATCGCAGACGGTCATCAGGCGTACCTGTCCAACGTCATGACGTCGCTCATCACAAACCAACCGCGGCCGGAGCGCGGCCGTACTCACTGGGGGCCGTACGCCGCAGCGGTCGAGCGTTGGGAGGCACTGACGCGTCCGGCTCCACAGCCTGTGGACGAACACGACCGATTGAGCCCGCAATTCGTCGAGTGGCTCATGGGGTTGCCCGAGCACCACGTGACCGGCGTTCCCGGTCTGTCCCGTGCCGCGCAGCTCAAGGCCCTCGGCAACGGGGTCGTCTGGCAGCAGGCGGCGGCCGCGCTGCGGCTACTGCTCGACCGGCTCGACAGCCTGCCTGTGGCGGCGTGATCTGCGGCCACTGGATCGGCACCGAGCGCCGGCACTGCCGCGCCGTCGACGGCGTGCGCCGCTACCTGACCGGCTTCCGGTGCCCCTCCCACACTCCTGCCACCCTCGCCGGACGGCCTGAACCACCCGGATCACCAACACCATTTAGGAGAAGGACGGTTGAGCCTCGACGCCATGGATTGGGTGTGGACCAGGTCCACGGCCAAGGGCACCGCCCGCATGGTGTTGCTCGCCATCGCCGACAAGTGCCCCGATGACGCCTGCACCGCCTACGCCGGTACGACGATGCTCGTGCAGCGGACGAACGCCGCCCGCTCGTCCGTCGTGGCCGCAGTCGACAAGCTGCTCGACGGCGACGAACTGCGTGTCGTCGAGGGCTCCAAGGGACCTCGGGGCGAGACGGTCTACCACCTCCCGCGCGCCGTCGGACACGTCCGCGCGACGCCCGAAGAGACCCGTTTCGGTGGTCCGGAATCCGGACCGGTACACAATCCGGACCGGTCCGAGAACCGGACCCCTGGGGGTACGGAAACCGGACCGGAGGGGTACGGAAACCGGACCCCCACCGGTCCGGAATCCGGGCCCCAGAACGCATATGAACGCAAGCACCAAGCAGAACAGCAGCAGTCGCGCGCGACCCGGTCCGCGCTGATACCTGAGCTGCGTCCGCTCGACGACGCGCTCGCCGCGGCCGGCGTTCCGATCCGCTGGTCGATCGGCCTCGGCGAGCAGCGCGACGTGTGGCGCCTCGTCCAGGCGCACGGCATCGAGTCCCTCGTCGCGCGCGCCGCCGCCCGCACGAATCCGGGCGCCGAGCCGAAGTCCGCCCGCTACTGGCTGCGCGTGTGGGGCGACCTCGACCGCTCCCCCGCCGCCCGCCTTGGTCCGGCCGCGGCCCCCGCCGCGTATACGGACAACCTCGCCGCCGGCCTCGCCCTGCTGCACGCCCAGAAGGAGGGCACCCAGTGATCGACAACCACATCGCCGCCCTGCTCGCCTACGCCGGCCGCCTCGACTCCCGAGTGCGCCGTTCCCTCGCCGACCCGCAGCAGTCCGCCCGCACCATTGCCGACTGGACTGCCGCCCTCGCCGACGTCCCGGCGACCCTGCCGGACACCGGTTGGGACGCCTCGCAGGCCGTACGCCGATACTACGAGCAGCGGGGCGCCGACCGCTCGGCGCAGTTCCGCCCGGTCGAGCCGCACGGCGTGCTCGCCGCATGAGCGCCGCACCGCGCCGAGCTGATGAACCGGCACACCGACCCCGTGCCGGCCGCCGACCCCGACGACCCGGCGGCATGGCGCGAGGAACTGCTCGGCACCCGAGCTGCGGTCGCCACCGGCCACACCCCGCCCGCCCAGTACCGCGCCGAGATCGACGCCGCTGGGCAGAAACGTCTCGCCGCCCTGGTCTCCGGGGTCGGCCACGGCCCGCGCCGGTACATGCCAGCCGAGGTCGCCGCGCAGCTCGCCGGGTACCGGCCGACTCACGCCGCCCGCGAGGCCGCCGTCGCCGCCGGACAGCCCGACGCCTACCGGCACAAGTGCACGCGGTGCGGAGCCGAGCCCGACCAGCCGTGCCGGACCGGCTACCGCCGACGGGGCAAGGGCCGAGGCACTCGTTCGACTCCGCACCCCTGCCGGACAGAGGCCGCTCTCGCAGCCGACCAGGACGACGAGCACGACCGCCTCGCCCGCCTCATGTCCACCCCGCCCGCACCGCGCGAGACACGCGCCCGACACACCGCCGGAGGAGTGCGCCCATGACCCCGCCCGCCGTCCGAGCCGCGATCGCCGCCCATCTGACCGACGCCCTCGAACTGCCGCCGCACCGCGCCACGCTCACAGCGTCCGAGCTGCTCGACCGCCTCGCCGCCGATGGATGGCAGATCACCACCACCCCGGCCGCGCGACCGGTCGCGCCTCGCGCGCGGGAGGCCCGGCGCGCTCGGCGCCTCGTCGCCCGCCTGCTTCCCCGCCGCGCACGTCCGAACGGAGAGACCGCACGATGAACACCCGTACCCGTACCGACTCCCGCCGAGGCCGCAGCCAGGCACGCGAGACCGAGCGCGACGCCCGCCGCGACCGCTTCCGCCTCGTCCTCGCCCGCGCCGACCGGGGCGTGCTGCTGCCCGAGGACTGCGCACAGCTCCGCGCCGACGTCGAGGCCGAGGTCGCCGAGAACGACACCCACCGGCGCAGCGCCGGCGGACAGCAGGCGGCGGCGCTCCGGCTGCACAAGCGGATCGAGGCCGCCGAGGCGTGCATCACCGAGACCGAGGCCGACCGCGACGCCCTCGCCGAGCGGCTCGCCACCGCGGCCAAGCTCGCCGGCGCCCTCGGCGACTACCTGCCGGGCGACGGGTGGCACGTCGCCGACACGATCCGGCGCCTGTGCGAGGGCGGGATCACGCCCAAGCAGGCACTCGACGACACCACCGACTGACCACCCCGAGGGAGCACCACCACAGATGACGTCCGACGCCATTGCCCGACGCGAGACCGTCGACGCGCTGCGCACCGTACGGGAGTTGTGGGGCGAGCTGCTGCTCGCCATCGAGACCCCGCCCGCCGACGTGTGGCCGCCCCGGCAGCTCGCGCACACCCTGCGCGCAGCGGACGACGAGCAGCTCGTCGCCGACCGCGCGCCCCTGGTCCTGCGCGAGCACCCCGCCCCGCTCAACATGACCGCGCTCGACACCGGCCTCGCCGTCGAGCGGATGCTGTTCGACCTCGCCGACACCCTCGCCGCGGCCGTCCAGCGCGCCGAGACCGGCGACCCCCGCCGATGGGAGTTCCAGCAGCCGGGTGCGACCGACGCACGGCGCACGGCCGGATCGCGGGCGCACGGGCTGCACTTCGCTTCCGTGTGGATCGAGGGGCGCGTGCTCGACGAGGACACCGGGCCCGAGCAGCAGCTCGACGGCACCCCCACCGCCCCGCCGTTCGAACCGCTGCCCCCGCACCTGCTGCACGAGGCCCGGCGCACGGCGCGCGTCGCCGAGGGCCGGCTGCTGCGGACGCTCGGCCTCGACCGGCGCAGCACCCCCGTACCGGATCAACGGTGCCCGTGGTGCGGCGGCGAACTCACCCTGCACAGCGCCCCAGACGAGCCGCCGACTGTCACGTGCTCGGTCGGTTCGGAGTGCGCCGCACCCGTGCCCCTCAACGAGCGAGGGCGGCGCGTATGGGGATGGGGCGACCTCGCTGCCTTGGTCATGGCACTCGGTACTGCGAAGCCTCAGTAACTGGCGCGGCACCACGGCAGGTTGTGGCCCCGAGGAAACCTCGGGGCCACAGTCACATTTGCATAACGTGGCGAAGAGAGGGCAGCGAGCTCCGTGGAACGCGGGCACACTTGAGGCGAACCAACCCCTATGGGAACGTATGGGGCCACTCGGCATGTTCCGGGTCCGCAAGCATGCATTTGGGGTCGCACGGCCAAATTTTATTTAGTTTGGCTAAGTAAAATTTTAATCTGTACTCCACAGTGAAACTTTGAGACGAAAAGGTGGGCCGCAAATGCGCCGCAATTGGATTCGACTAATTCGGGAAGCACTTCAAAGCGGCGACGGAACTTTGCGCCTCGTCGTCCTGGTGGGCGCGCTCACGTTCGCAGCCCTGACGGTCGCCGCGGCACTCGCCGGACTACTGGCGGCGCGGCATGCCGGCCTCTTCTGAGGCTTGCGTTGTTGCATCACAAGCGATGCGGTAACAACGTTATCCCGCCGTGCCCCGTAGAGGTCTGCGCCTGCACACCCCCAGCGGGGGCCACTTGCGCCGTTACCGTTCCGTGATCTAATGTGGGTGGCGCCTCCGGCGTGCCCGGAAGCGTCCTGACTTGTACGCCCCGCCGACTCCCCCCTCGGCGGGGCATACGCACGTCTCGATGTGCAAGAGGTGTCGAGCGGGCTGACTCAGGTTGCGTCGTGGCCAGCGGTCGCCGCGGCGAGCATGTCCGCCCACTCCTGCTGGCTGTCCTTGCCGCAGTGGAAGTCCCTCAGCCGCTGCACGAGAAGCTGCGGAAACGACTTGAGGCACTGGTCAAGCGGCAGAGCGGACCACTGAACGGCGTTAGTCAGGAGCCGCTCAGGGTCCGTGACGACCTCCAAGAGCACACCATTGCGTTCCTGTGCCTTCTGGGCGAGCTTGTCGGCGCCGAGGTCGGCTTGGCTGGGGTCTACTGCGACGTACAGCCCCTTCCCGATGCCTGCCGCTGCCAGACGCTCGACGAACTGAAGGATTTCGCTCTGTGTGACTGCCTTCTGCTTTGCCTCGGCGCTGAGGACGACGGTCCTGTCCGCGGCAGACAGCGGCTTCGCCAGTTCTGTGAGGACGCTCTCCTGAACCGGACCGTCCGCCTCACTCGGGACCTCGATGGCTACATCCCCCGGAACCTTCCGGCTCGGATCGTTGATGGCGTCGGCGTACACCATGCCCGGGTGCACCAGATCGAGGCACGCGGCAACCAGTGCCTGACCTCGTCGGCCTCCCTCGCGGTTAACGTTGATGAAGTCCCTCGCGAGCGCACTCAGGACAGGCAGCGTCAAGGCCCCTGCCTCCAGTTCAAGAACGGTGGCCTTGTTCCCATCCTCGATCCGCACCCGGAGGAAGGCAGCAAGTGCGAGCACCGCGCTCTCGCCTTCGAGGTAGTCCGCCGCCTCAAGGCAGTCGATCAGGTACTCAAGTTCCGCCCTGGCAGGCTGCTTGCTCTCAGGGATCAGCTCCTTTATGACCTGGGGCTTGGCGAAGAAGGGCTGGTTGTTGAGCGGCTCGGCGCCGGTGGTCCGCAGGTCGATCTCGTGCTCGACGCACATGGGTACAAGAACGTTCTTGGCAACGCCGCGTGCCGAGTAGCCGCGGTGCACCTTGGTCTGAAGGGCAAGGGCGTTGACGTCCTTGTTAGTTGCCTTCGCCAGGAGGGCAGTCCCAAGCAACGGCGTGTTGGTGGCACTGCTGCCCTGACCGACCTTGCGGGTACGTGTGATCCACTCGCCAGGAAGTTCCTCGTCCCCCTGCGCCAGAGCGAGCGCCTCTAGGAACCGCTCTTGAGCCTGGCCCGCGTGAACGCTCAGGACCTTCTTGCCCCCGCCTTGCGCCATGTTGTTCCGCACTCCGTGATCGTCCCAACCTGATGGCGACCAGGCTCGCACACCTGACCCCAGGACGGTACTCAGCGCCCGCAGCCCGCCACAGTCCGTCTACATTTGCGGGTCTCATTCCGCGATGTCAGTCGCGTCTGGCACTCTGTCCCCTGTGACAAGTCATGGCATCGCAATCTCATTGTTCTCCGGCGCCGGCGGTCTCGACCTCGGTGTCGAAGCAGCCGGCTACGAGGTACGTGCTGCCGTTGAGCACAACGCCGACGCCGTGGCCACGATGGAGAAGAACTTCACCCACCTGCAATCCGAAGTGATCCAGAAGGACATTCTTGAGGTTTCGACCAAAGACCTTCTGAGCGCAGCCGGACTAAAGGGCAGCGAGCGGCCCGATTTGCTGGTCGGCGGCCCTCCCTGCACCCCCTTCTCGAAGTCGGGTTTCTGGCTGGAGTACAAGCGCAAGGGACTCGACCCCGGCGCCTCTCTTTTGCAGTCCTACACTCGCGTTCTTCGCGAAGCTAAGCCGCGCGCCTTTGTGCTGGAGAATGTCTACGCACTGACGTTTAACAACAAAGCATCGCGCCCTGCATACGAACGACTGCTTCGGGAGATTGAAGAGGCAGGGTACGTCTACGAGACGAAGGTGCTGAACGCCGCCGACTACGGCGTTCCGCAGTCCCGGCCGAGGCTCTTCGTGATCGGGGTGCCGAAGGGCAAGACCGTTCCACTGCATCCGGAGGCGACCCATGGGGGCAAGTGGGAGCGTCGGGCAACAGGGACCGAAGAGCAGCCTCATGTAAATGTGGGCCAGGCACTTGAGGGACTCGTGACCGAACCCGAGCCCGGTGAGGTCGTCGGAGGGAAGTACGGGCATCTGCTGCCGGACATCCCCCCGGGAGAGAACTACCTGCATTACACGGAAGAGCGAGGCCACAAGAACCCCGAGTTCAAGTGGCGTTCCAAATACTGGTCTTTCCTGCTCAAGCTCGACCCCAACCGCCCTTCCCCCACAATCCAGGCACAGCCGGGGCCCTACATCGGCCCGTTCCACTGGGAAAACCGACGCCTTCGCGTGCCTGAGATGAAGCGGCTGTTCACGTTCCCTGATGAATTCCAGTTCGTAGGGAAGCGCAGCGCGGTACAAGCCCAGCTTGGCAACTGTGTTCCCCCTCTCCTCGCCGAGAAGGTCGTGAGCGCCGTCGCCCAACAGGTGGACTGACCAACAGCCTCGACGCCCCGCCGTTTCCCCAAGCGGCGGGGCGTTCACATGCCTGCCGGAGGTGACGCCGTGGCCGAGCCGATCACCGAGCGGGACCACGAGCAGGTTCGTCGCCTGCACTCCGAGGGCAATTCGCGCAACGCCATCGCCCGCGCCATCGGGCGCAGCGCCGCCACCGTGAGCAAGATCGCAGGGTTGGAGGGGCTCACGTTCAGCGGGGGCGCCCGAGTCGCTGCGGCCACCGAGGCACGGCGGGCCGACGCCGCCGCACGCCGCGAGCTGCTCGCCGACGAGGCCCTCGACGGCGCCCTCGGGCAGGTCACCAAAACCACTGCCGCCGAGTCCGCCCGCGACGCCCGCGACCACGCCACCGCTGCTCGTGCGCTCACCGAGGTGCACGCCCGGGTCTCCGAACTCGCCCGTCAAACCGGCACCGGAAGCGCCGGGGGCTCGATGCTCGACCGCCTCGCCGACGCCCTGCTCGGACCGGCCGGGGGTGATCGCGAGGGAGAGTGATGCCCGCAGCCCTCCCCTGTCCGACAAGCAACTGCGATCGGTGCGCGAGTCGTTCACCGCCCGAATCTCCGTGTGGCACGGCAGCGTGCGGTCGGGCAAGACGATTGCGAGCCTGCTCGCCTTCCTGATGTCGATTCGGCGTGCCCCGGCAACGGGCTTGATCCTGCTGTGCGGCCGGTCGTTGCAGACCATCGAGCGCAACATCATCGAGCCGTTGCAGGACCCCGAGCTGTTCGGCTCGGACGTCGCGGCCGAGGTCCGGCACACCCGCGGCGCAACCGTGGCGAGCATCCTGGGCCGTACGGTCCACCTGATCGGCGCGGCCGACGCGCGCGCCGAGGGCCGACTGCGCGGTGCGACAGCGTGCCTGGCGTACGTCGACGAGGCGACGCTCGTTCCGGAAGCGTTCTTCGTGCAGTTGCTCGCACGGCTCTCTGTGCCCGGCGCGCGGCTGCTGTGCACCACGAACCCGGACTCGCCTAGGCACTGGCTCAAGCAGCAGTATCTCGACCGGTCGGGCGACCTCGACCTCGCTGCCTGGCACTTCCGCCTCGCCGATAACCCGAGCTTGGCGCCGGCGTACGTCGCCGCCCTGTCAGCGGAGTACACCGGCCTGTGGCGCCGACGGATGATCGACGGCGCTTGGGTGGTCGCCGAGGGCGCGATCTTCGACATGTACGACGAGGCCGCGCACGTCGTCGACGACCTGCCCGCGATGCGCCGGTACTGGCTCGGCATCGACTACGGCACGACGAACCCGTTCTCGGCGGTGCTGCTCGGCCTCGGCGACGACGACCGCCTGTACGCGGCGGCCGAGTGGCGGTACGACTCCCGCGCCCGGCGTCGGCAGATGACCGACGCGCAGTACAGCGCCGCCGTGCGCGAGTGGCTCGCCGGCCTCGACATCGTGCCCGAGTGGACGTTCATCGACCCGAGCGCCGCCTCGTACTCGGCGCAGCTCTGGGCAGACGGACACCCCGGCATCGCGCGGGCCGATAACACCGTGCTCGACGGCATCCGATCCGTCTCGAACGCGCTCGACGCCGGCCTGCTGCGCATCCATCGCTCGTGCGCCGGCCTGCTCGACGAACTGCCCGGCTACGCATGGTCGGAAGAGGCCGCAGCCCGCGGGGAAGACCAGCCGGTCAAGGCGAACGATCACTCGGTCGACGCGCTGCGCTACGCCGTGCACTCCACCACCCACGAGTGGCACCACCTTCTCTCGCTCACCGCATAACCCCTGTCCGCCCTCCGCCCCGGCCGCCGCTCGGCGCCCGGGGCTCTGTCATTCCGAGGGGGGTGCCATGCCGCGCGAGTGGGCCGACCGTTTCCTCGCTTACGTCACTGCCGCGCCCGGCGGTTGCTGGCAGTGGACCGGCTACCTCATGCCCAACGGGTACGCCCGTTTCTCCGTGGCCGGCGAGCGCCGGTACGCGCACCGGGTCGCGTACGAGGCCGTGCACGGGCCGATTCCCGACAGGCTCGTGATCGACCACCTGTGCCGCAACCGCGGGTGCGTCAACCCCGATCACCTCGAAGCGGTTACGCAGCGAATCAACGTGCTGCGCGGCGTTTCGTTCGCCGCTGCCCGTGCCCGGCAGATCCGTTGTCTGCGTGGCCACCGGTTCACCGTGGCCAACACCTACGTAGCCCGCAACGGCACCCGCAAGTGCCGTACTTGCCGGGCCGCGGCGCGCGCCCGCTCGCGACGCCGACGGGGGGTGAGCTGTGCCGCTGCCTGACAACGGCGCCCCGTGGCCGCCGCGCCAACTCGCGCAAATGTATGGCGAGATGCGGCTCGATGCGGCGTGGTACTCCGGCGACCGAAACCGGCTCGCCGAGGTCTACCGGGGCCAGCAGCGCCGGGAGGACGGACGGCGCCGACTGTGGGCGCGTGCCCGGCACCGGCAGGACGGCAAGCACGACGGACGGGTGCACATCCCGCTCGCCGGCGACATCGCCACCACGAGCGCCGACCTGCTGTACTCCGAGCCGCCGACGTTCACCGTCGACGACACCGGCACGCAGGACCGGCTCGCCGAACTCGCCGAGGCGGGCGGCATCGCGAACACCCTGCTCGAAGCGGCAGAGGTCGCCGCCGCCCTGGGCGGGGTGTACCTACGGGCAACGTGGGACACCTCCCTTGCGCCGCGCCCGCTGCTCACCGCCGTGCACGCCGACGCCGCCGTACCGGACTTCCGTTGGGGACAACTCACCGCCGTCACGTTCTGGCGCGAACTCGCCTCGGACGGCGGCACCGTATGGCGCCACCTCGAACGACACGAGCCGGGGCGTGTCCTGCACGGTCTCTACCAGGGGAGCACGGACCGGCTCGGCACCCGCGTGCCGCTCACCGAGCACCCCGAGGTCGCCGCCCTCGCCGACTCCCTCGGCCCCGAGGGCGACGCGATCGAGACCGGCATCACCGAACTGACCGCCGCCTACGTCCCCAACATCAAGCCCAACCGGCGCCACCGGGGCAGCCCGTTCGGCCGCTCCGACTACGCCGCCCCGCTGTACGACCTCATGGATGCACTCGACGAGACTTGGTCGAGTTGGCTGCGCGACATCCGCCTCGGCAGGGCGCGGCTGATCGTCCCCGACGGGTACCTGCGCGACCACGGCCCCGGCAGGGGCGCCTCGTTCGACGACGACCGGGAAGTCTGGCAGTCGCTGAACATCCCGCCGACCGAGGGCTCGGGCATCACCCTGTCGCAGTTCGCTATCAGGGTCGCCGAGCACCAGTCGACGGCCGACTCAATCGTGCAGCAGGCTGTGCGCTCCGCCGGTTACTCCGCGCAGACGTTCGGGTTCGGCGACCAGGCCGCCGCCACCGCGACGGAGGTCACCGCGCGCGAACGCCGGTCGATGATCACCCGTGACAAGAAGTCCCGTTACTGGCGACCAGCGCTCACGCACATCCTGTTCGTCATGCTGCGGCTCGACCGAGTGCTGTTCACGCCCGGCCTTGTACCCGAGCGCCCCCGGATCACTTTTGGCGACGCCGTGAGCGAGGACCCGACCAGCACCGCACAGACGCTGTCCCTGCTCCAGCAGGCGCAGGCAGTCAGTACCGACACCAAGGTGCGCTGGCTGCACCCGGATTGGGACGACACCGCAGTGCAGGCCGAGGTCGACCGCATCCTCACCGAGACCGGCCAAGCGGTGCCTGATCCCATTCAGTCTGGCGCGCTGGCCTAGGTCTCACTACGGGGGTGGGGGGATGGCTGGACCATCCCCCCACCCGTTCGTCACTAGCGAAGTGACCCGATGATCACCTTGTCCCTTTCTCGGCGCCACGCCGTCCACCCATCAGCCTGCGATCCGCCTGTCGCCGCGACCGCCGCACCGGAAGGCGTGCGGTAGGGCTTGCCCTCGAACTGAAGCCACCCGTTCGCCAGCACGGTCGCCGTGTGGCGCACTCCGAGCCGGGGGCGCGACCAGTAGAGCGTTTCCCCTGCTTCCAACCGGCCCGCCTGGATCAAGGGAGCAAGGCCCCCCGGCGTCGTCTCCATCGCCGATTCCTCACCGTCGGCCGGAGAGATGTCGATGTGCACGTCCTCGCCAACAGTTCGTGTCTCGACCCGAACGTCGGACAAGGCCACGCGGATGTGAATAGCCATACCCATCCCTCAGATTTCCAAATCTGGCTCTTCTGAGAGATTACCTCACTGTGCGAGGTCGCCGCCATGCCTATCCATCCCGGCCTTGTCGAGGACCTGTCCGCCGGTGTGCGCGACCTCTACGACGATGCCGAGCAGTGGCTGCTCGGCATCGTCGCCCGGCAGTTGGCCGACGGGTTCGACGCTCCGGGGTGGGCCGTCAGCAAGTTGCGCGACATTCAGCCCCTGCGCCGCGCCGCGCAGGCTGTCGTCGACGCGCTCGGCTCCGCCATGCAGTTGCAAGTCTTCGACGCCGTCGCCGAGGCGTACGACGTCGGCGTCCGCGCTGGCCTCGCCGAACTCGGCGCCCTGCACGACGTCGACGCACGGCGCATCGCCGAGTCGACCCCGAGCACGCGCGCGGTCGACCGGATCGCCGACGAAACCGTCGACCTCGTCACCCAGACGCATCGCGGGATTCTGCGCGGGGTTGAGGACGGATACCGGCAGGTGATCGCCGAGGTAGCCGGCACGCCGCTGCTCGGCATCGACACCCGCCGACAGGCGACGCAGCGCGCCATGGAACGGTTCGCCGACCGCGGGCTGCGGACGTTCGTCGACAATGGCGGTCGAGCGTGGCAGATGACCTCTTACGCCGAAATGGCGACGAGGACGGCGGTCGGCCGAGCTGCGGTCGATGCGCACGGCGACCGGCTGCGCGCTGTCGGCCTCGACCTCGTGATCGTCTCCAACGCCCCGCACGAGTGCCCGCTCTGCGCCCCGTTCGAGGGCAAGGTGCTGTCCCTCGACGGACCCGCCGGAGCGCGCACGGTCGAGGCCGAGCACGCCACCGCCGACGGCGAGACCGTTCGCGTGCACGTCTTCGGCAGCGTCGACGAGGCTCGGCAACGGGGCTTCCAACACCCCAACTGCCGCCACTCCCTCAGTGCTTACCTGCCCGGCGTAACACGGGCGCCGGTCGAGCAGTCCGAGGACCCCGACGGATACGAGGCATCCCAACGGCAGCGCGCGATCGAGCGCCGTATCAGGCAGTGGAAGAAGGGGGCCGCCGCCTCACCGACACCCGAGGGCAAGCGCGCGGCCGAGGGCCGCGTGCGGCAGTGGCAGGGCAAGATGCGCGACCACCTCGCCGCGCACCCCGAACTCATCCGCCGGCGCGAGCGCGAGCAGCTCGGCGCCGGCAACCTCCCCCCATCTGGTGGCACCGCCGGCCGTGCCGGCACCCCGACCGGTCCGGGTACGGACCCGTTCGAGGCCGCGCGCGTCCGCGCGGGCGACGAGCGGACGCTGCCCGAGATGAGCGACGAGCAGCTCGGCGCCGCCATCCGCCCCGGAGTGCTCGACGATCGCGACCGCGGCCGGATCGCCGACGAGGCCGACCGGCGAGACGAGCGGGACCTGCTCGACCGCATCCGTCCGAACGGGCGCCTCGCCGACAGCCTCGCCGAGTTCAGCGAGGACGAACTCGCCCGCGTCTCCCTGCACCTGGGCGACGACGACATGCTGCGTGTCATGGCGGAGATGGACCGCCGCGACGTCGACGCAGCCCTGCCCGGCGCCCGGCGTGACCTCGTCGGCATGTCCGAGCACGAACTCGCCGACCGCGCCCGCAACGTCCCCGACGACCGGCCCGCCATCGGCGCCGAGATGAACCGGCGGCGGCTGCTCGCCGAGGTGTTCCCCGGCGGGCGCCTGGCCGGCGACCTGTCCGCCGTCGGCGACGACGTGCTCGGGTGGGCCGTGCGCTACGCCGTCCCCGACGACGCTGTACGCATCGCCGACGAACTCGACAGCCGGTACCCGCCCGTCGAACTCCCGGACGCACAAGGGACGTTCAGCGTCGAGGGGCAGCTCGCCGACCGGGCCGCCCTCGACGAGGTCCTCGCCCCGGCAGCCGATGCGGACGCGTGGAACGGCCTTTCCGTGGACTGGTACGCGGGCATGTCCGCAACCGAACGGTGGATCGCCGAGCGCGAGTACGCCGACATGCAGATGCGCACCGCCTACACCCGCGAGCAGATTCGCGAGATGTACCGCGAGCACGTGTGGGCGCAACGACTCGCGGCCGAGGACGCCACGAACGGCTACATGCTTACCAAAGCCGCGCAGGCTGCGGGCATCGATCCGATTTCCCTGTTCAGCGGACCCGCGCACGTGGCCTATGCCCGCGCGTCTGAGGACCTCAAACGCTGGTGGGAGGACCACCCCCGCATCACGCTCGCGGAGTACGAGGAGATGGTGACCGGCGTACGCAGCAGCGCCGCCGAAACCGCCCGTGCCTCCCGCAACACCCAGAACAACCGGCTCTAGGGGGTGCACGTGGGAATCCGAGGCGATCTCGTCCGGGCGCTACTCGCCGGAATCGAGGCCGTCCGCAATGCCGCACCCGTGACCTCGTGCCCCTACCCGCGCGGCGACCTGCGCCGCTCGGCATGGGTCCGGGGTTACGCAAGGGCGCGTCAGCTCAGCAGCTAGATCAACCAAGTCGCAGTCGTTCCATGGCTTCCTTCAGCAGGGCCTCTGCCTTCGGGTCGAGCGGTTCCTCGTCGAAGGCAAACCATTCGTGCTCGCTCACAATCGCATGTGCCTCGTTCCATGAAAGACGCGGTTCGAGTTCAAAGACGTAGCCGTCAAGCCGCGGTTGGACCGCGTTCCGCATCCGGTTGAGGGCAGCCTCGGTCGGTAGGCGATTTGCGAATAGCACACCTCGGTCTGCGCCAACGTCTTGCAGCTTGCCGACGAGCGAGTCGACCACACCGACATCCGCCGGGCGCCGACGCCACTTGCACTCGATGACGACCATGATCTCGTGCGGCCCGACGCGAGCCGTCACCAGTACGTCTATCTGCCGCAGCTTCCCGCTGATTCGCCCCCGGACATGGGCGTTGTGCTGTACCTGCGCCCCCGGATACATCCTGCGCGCTTCTTCAACGATCCGCTTCTCGAACCGCAGCCAGTTGGCCTCTGCCTCTTGCCCCAATGCGTCTCGCACGGGCCGAACGTACCTCGCCCCTCTGACAGGAGCTGACTAGATGAGCATCTCCACTCTTCCTCTGCACCCACACACAGGGGACGCTGCCCTCGGCTTCCGCCGTGACGGACGCCCGATCTGGCCCATCAAGGGCGGCTCGGGCGAGGGCGGCGACCCGGCCCCGGCCGGAGACCCGGTCACCCCGCCAGCTGGCGACCCGGCCGTCGCCCCGGCCACCCCGGACCCGGGCACCGCGCAGCAGCTTGCCGAGGGCACGACCCGAGCCGAGCAGGCCGCCACCGAACGCGACGAGCTGCGCGCCGCGCTCGACTCCGTGAACAAGGCACTCAACCCCGACGCCGAGGCCGAGCAGGACCCGAGCAAACTCGCCGCCGCCGTCGCCGACCGCGACAAGCAGCTCGACCAGGTCGCCACCGAACTGCGCGCGGCCCGCGTCGAACTCGCCGCCTACAAGGCGGCCGGCGAGCAGGGCGCCCGCGCCGACCGGCTGCTGAACAGCCGTGCATTCGCCGACGCGCTCGCGCAACTCGACCCCGCCGACGCCAAGTTCGGCGAGCAGCTTGTCGCCGCGATCAAGTCCGCCGTAGAGGCCGACCCCGACCTGTACCGCGCCACGCCCGCGGGCCCCGCGCGCGGGGGCGGAGAGTTCAACGGCGCCCCGGCTGGCGAGCGGCGCGCGGCCACCCTGCACGACGCCGTCGCCGCCCGACTGAGCGGCGCCTGACCCCCAGGAGAACCCTTTGCCCACCACCCTTGCCGAGGCGAAGAACAACGCGCAGGACGACGTCGACGTCAACGTGATCGACGAGTTCGCCAAGTCCTCGGACATCCTCAACCGGATGACGTTCGACAACGTCGTGTCGCCCACCGGCGGCGACACTCTCACCTACGGGTACCGGCGCCTGATCACGCAGGCCGACGCCTCGTTCCGTCAGCTCAACACCGAGTACACCCCGGCCGAGGTCACGACCCAGCGCTACACCGTCGACCTCGTCCCGCTCGGCGGTAGCTTCCGGGTCGACCGCGTCATCGCCCGTGTCGGTCCGGCCGCGTCCGGCGCCGTCACGCTGAACATGACGCAGAAGATCAAGGCCGCACGCGCGAAGTTCGCCGACGCCGTGATCAACGGTGACACCGCCGTCGACAGCACCGGATTCGACGGCCTGTCCAAGATCCTCACCGGCACCTCGACCGAGTACCTGCCGCTCGCCAACGGCGTTGCGGCCGGTTACGTCGACTGGACGGCGATCAACGACAAGGCGACCGCGCTCGCCGCACAGCGGCACATCGACAGTTGGCTCGCCCTGCTCGACGACACCCCGGATGTCATCTACGGCAACCGCAAGACGCTCGCGCTGTTCAAGACGATCGCCGCGTGGACGGACCAGATCGACAAGACCACGGACGCGTTCGGCCGCCCGGTCGTGGCGTACAACGGCATCCCGCTCGTCGACCTCAAGGCCAAGGCCGGCAGCAACGCCGACGTCATCGGCCTTGTCACCCGCGACACGGACGGCGCCGGCAGCGGCGGCAACATCACCGGCCTCGGTGACCTGTACGCCGTCCGCTACGGCCTCGACGGATTCCACGGGGCGAGCGTCGGCGGTGGCGCCCCGCTGGTGAACACCTACCTCCCCGACTTCAGCACCGCCGGCGCCGTCAAGCTCGGCGAGATCGAACTCGGGCCGGTCGCTCCCGTGTTGAAGGCGACCAAGGCCGCCGCCGTCTTCCGCAACATCAAGAGCGTGTGAGGCACCCATGACGACCACGTACCGCATCACCGCACCCCGCGACGACTACACCGGCCCCGGCCCCGGCGGCATCCCGCTCGTCGACGGCACCGCCACCACCAGCGACCCGGCGATCGTCGGGTACTGCCAGGGGGCCGGCTACACCGTCGAGCCGCTCGACGACGAACCGCCGCCGGGTGACAACCCCGCCGCCGACCAGAACGGCCCGCCGGACACCACTTCGGCGGGCCGTTCCGCTGCCCGCGGTAAGCCGAGGGGGTGATCGTGGCGCGGCTGCCCTACGCGACCCCCGAGTAGCTCGCCGCATGGACCGGCCAGCCGGCCCCCGCCGACGCCGAGCGGCTGCTCGCGCGGGCCGGCGAGGACATCGACTCCGCCCTGCTCACCGCCGTCTACCCGGTCGACGATGATGGCGACCCGCTCGACACCGAGATTCAGGCGGCGTTGCGCGACGCCACCTGTGCACAGGTCGAGTACCAACTCGCCGCCGGCGACGACGGGACCGGCGCAGCCGGACAGTGGGACTCGGTCTCGATCGGCCCCGTCTCCCTGTCCGGCCGCAGCTCGCGCACCTCGGCGACGACCGGCGTCGAACTCGCCCCGCGCGCCGACCGCATCCTGCGCCGCGCCGGACTCACCCCTGGATGCGTGATGCCATGGTGAGCCGCGTTCCCTCGGTCCTGCTGCGCCACCGCATCCGTATCGAGCCCTACCTCGCAGACTCCGCGTACGGCCCGCGGTACGGCCCCGCGGCCGAGGACGTCCCCGCCCTGGTGGACGCCACCCCGCGCCTGGTGCGTGCCCCGGACGGACGCGAGGTCAGCGCCGCAGCGACGTTCATCGCCGCCCCCGACCTCGACTGTCCGCCCGGCTCACGCGTCACCCTGCCCGACGGACGCACCGCGACCGCGCTCACCGTCGCCCGCCACACCGCCCCTGGTCTGCCGGTCCCGGCCTGTACGGAGGTGAGTTGCGAATGAGTCTCCGCCCCCGAGCCCGCGTCCGCTGGAACGGCGAGCAGGTCCTCGGCCGCGCGCGGGCGGGCGCCGTGCGCGGACTGCTGCTCGGCGCTGAGCACCTGCTCGCCGAGTCCCGCAAAGAGGTCCCGATCGCCGAGGGCACCCTCGAACGCTCCGGCGCCGCCACCGTCGACGAGCAGGACCTCGTCGCCGGCGTCACCTACGACACCCCGTACGCCGCACGCGTGCACGAGGACCTCACCGCCCGGCACAGCCCCGGGAGGAAGGCGAAGTTCCTCGAAGACCCGGCCAACCGCGAGGCCGGCACCATCGGCGCGTTGATCGCCGCACAGGTCCGGCGGGCGCTTCGTGGCTGACCTGCTCGACGGCGTCGCCCGCTACCTCGACGACCTCGACCTGCTCGCCTACGACCCGACCGGCACGACCGGCGACACGTTCATCGAGACCCTGCCCCCGGAGCCGGGCGAAGCAGTCGGGCTGTGGCTGTACGGCTCGGGCGACCAAGACGCACGCAACGGCTACGACACCCGCTCGCTACAGGTACGCGTGCGTGGCACGGCAGACCCGTGCGTCTCCCGCCGCCGCACCGAGGCCCTGCACGGCGCGCTGCACGGACTCGCCGGCCTCGAACTGCCCGACGGCACATGGCTGGTGCTCGCGGTCGCGCAGGCCCCCGCGCCGATCGGCACCGACGCCTCGGGCCGGCACGAGCACACGGTGAACGTCCGCCTCGACGTGGCCAACCCCACCACTCACCGACCCGAATAGGAGGGTTCACCATGGCCGCGACCTCCCGGCCTATCGACGCCCGAGGGTGGCTGTTCGAGGTCCGCGACACCACCGCGGCAACCGAGACATGGCTGCCCATCGCCGGTCTGACGAGCTTCACCCACAACCCCGGCGAGAACGAAGAGACCGCCGAGACCGTCGCGTTCGACAGCGACGGCTATTTCGAACAGGACGTCATGCAGCGGGGCGCCACGCTCGCGATCGAGGGGCAGTACCGCATCGACAAGGCCACCGGCAAGCAGGACGTCGGGCAGGCGTACGTCGACACCGTATGGGCGTACCGGCTCGGCATCGACTCGCGCAACGCCGTGCGCTTGCGCCACAAGTCGCAGACGACATGGGTCGTCTGGGATTCCACGGTCACCCCTGGCGAGCAGGGCGGCGAGACCAACGACAAGACCTCGTGGTCGGCGACGATCACGCGGTGCGGGGCGCCCACCTCGGCCGCGGTCGCCGGCGGTAACGCCCTCGCCGCGACGTCGGGCAAGTCGGGGGGTGACGCGTGAGCGAGGCCACCGAGCAGCCACTCGTCGAGACCGCCGACTTTGACGCGTTCTTCGCCGAGCAGGTCCCCGACCAGCCGCGCGCCGCGCTCACCCTGTACGGGCGCGAGCACATGCTGCCCGACTCCCTGCCGCTGCTCTTCACACTCCAAATGGAGCGCGTACAGCACAGCTCGGACCCCGACGACGTCCGCGCCATGCTCGCGACGCTGTTCGGTGAGGGCACCCTCGACGAGTGGGCCAAGCAGGGCATGACCGACCGGCAGCTCGGGGTCGTGCTGATCTGGTCCGCCGCCAACATCCGCAAGCCCGGCAGCGTCAGCATGCGGCGCGCGGCCGAACTCTACGACCAGGGCGAGGCCGGCAAGGCGGGAAAAGCCCCGGCCAACAGGGCGGAGCGCCGGGCGAGCACGAAGAACACGAAGAAGAGGGGGAAGAGGCCGGCGCGTTCTGGCGCGCGGTCCTAACTCACTGGAACGCCCTTGAGGCCGATCTCGCCCGCGAGTACCACCTCACCGCCGAGCAGCTCGCCGCCCTGTCGACCCGCCGGTTCCTCGCCCTCGTCGCCGGTCTGTCGGCCGAGGCCCGGTTCACCCGCGCGTGGTCGCGCACCCCCCGCGAGGTCACCGACCCCGCCGAGATCGCCGCCATCACCGGTCAGCCTGCCGGTTAGAGCACCGCCGGGGGGGTGATCGCCTGTGGCGCTCACCGTCGCCGAGTTGCTCGCCACGATCGACGTCGACGACTCCGCCGCCGAGTCCGGCCTCGCCCGGATGCAGGCGAGCGTCGTCGCCGCCGCGGAGGAGATCACCGCCGAGGCCGCCCGCGCGGGTGAGTCCGCCGGGCAGCGGCTCGGCGACGGCGTCGCCGACGGAGCCGAGGACGGCGCGCAGGACGCCGGCGGCCGGCTGCGCGACACGCTCACCTCGTTCGGGTGGGCCGCAGTCGGCGCCGGCGTCGGCGCCGCAGTGGTCGCCGGTATCGGCGAGGCCATGCAGCAGCAGAAGGACAACAGCCTTCTTGCCGCTCAACTCGGCACCTCCCCCGAGCAGGCAAAGCGGCTCGGCAAGGCCGCGGGCAACCTCTACAGCCAGGGGTACACGGACTCGGTCGCCGACGCGAACGAGGCACTCAAGAGCCTTTGGCAGCAGGGCCTCGTACCGGCCGACGCCACACAGAAGGAACTCGAAAAGGTAGGCGGGCGCCTCTCCCAGGTCGCACAGATCATGGGCGAGGAAGTCGGCCCCGACCTCGGCCGCCGTCGGCCAGATGCTCAAAACGGGAATGGCGGCGAACGCCGAGGAAGCGTTCGACATTCTCGTCAAGGGAACACAGAACGGCGCGAACAAGGCCGAGGACCTGCTCGACGTCTTCGGCGAATACGGCACTCAATTCCGTGACCTGGGGGTCGACGGAAAGCAAGCGATGGGCCTCATTCAGCAGGGGCTCAACGCTGGTGCGCGCAACGCCGATATCGTCGCCGACGCATTCAAAGAACTGAATATCCGGGTGCCCATGGGGCAAGGAGGTCTGGGCCGAGCTTCAGCTCACGGCCGACGGATCGAAGACCCGTCGGTCGCATTCATCACTGAACCCACGAAACAAGGAGGTACTCACCATGACGCGCAACACCGTCATCCCCAGTCTCACCCAGGTCCGCCCCCAGGCGCCGGAAGCGTCGGACGGCTTCGACCTGGACGTCTCCCTCGTCGAGATCGCCGACCCGGCGGGGCTGGTCAACCTGACCGACGACAACTGCGGCACCACCTGCGGCGCCTGCACCACCAACGTCGCCTGACCTGCCTGTGGTCCCTCCTGGTGCCGCCGCCTCCGTGCGGCGGCACCAGCCGCCCGTTCCGCAACCCGTGGAGGAGTCGATGGCCATCCCGACCGCGGCGTACCGCGCCGGGGCAACCGCCCTCGTGCGCGCCGTCTCCCGCCCGTCGTTGTCGGTTCCACCATGCCCTGAGCTTGACGAGCCCGGTAGCGCGACAACCCAGGTGGCCTGGCTTCGCGCGGTCTGGGCAGACGAGGACTTCGCCGAGTCCTTGCGGCACTCCAGCCCGTCCCTGGCCGCGCAGGTGCAGGAAGTGTGCACGAGTCGGCGTCCCGCTCCGCGGGACCTTCGGCGCACGGCTCAATCCGTGGTCCGCTATCTGCTGCGGGTCCAGCACCGGGCGACTCCGTTCGGTCTGTTCGCCGGGGTGGCCACCGCGACGTGGAAATCGCAGCCGCGCGCGGATTGGGCCGAGGGGCATGTCCTCGTCGGCCGGGCCGGAGCGGAATGGTTGGCCGCCGTCGTACAGCGGCTGGAGTCGTGCCCGGAACTCCTCGAACGGCTATCGGTCATCGCCAACAACACCGCATTCGTACGTGGGGACCGGCTCGTCGTGCCGTTTCAGTCCGATGACCGAGGCGACGGGACCCGGGCGGTCGAGGCGACACTCACCCTCACCGCACCTGTGCGTGTGGCACTCGCCGCGGCCAAGGCTCCGATCAGGGCCAGAGCGCTCCTGAGCAAGTTGCGGACGGAGTTCCCCGAGGCCGGACCGGAGAAGACTCACCGACTGTTGGAAGAGCTGATCCGACGGCAAATCCTGATCACCAGCATCCACGCGCCGAGCACCGAGCCCGACGCCCTCAAGTACCTCGTCGAACAGCTTGACGCGGTTCACGCCGAAACCGTGGCTCCGATCTCGAAAACGGTGACCGAGCTGCACGCGATCAGGGCTGGCCTGGAGAAGTGCGCCACACGGGATGAGCGGGACAGAGTCGCCGTGCGGATGCGGGAGCTCGTACCGGGCGGGAAGCGCCACCCCATCGCGTTCGACCTGCGGCTGAACGCCCGGCTCGTACTGCCGGAGGCAGTGGCCCGGGAGGTAGAACAGGCCGCGCTCGTCCTGACCCGGTTGAGTGCACGGCCGTACGGAACAGTCGCGTGGGGCGAGTACCACCAGCGTTTCTACGAGCGGTACGGCATCGGCACAATGGTGCCGCTCAAGGAGGTCGTGGCGGACAGCGGCGTCAGTTACCCCGACGGCTACCCGGGCACGCCGGGCGGTGCGCGTCGGCCTCGGATCTCCGCGCGGGACGACGTCCTCGTACGCCTGGCGCAGACGGCCGCGCTGGAAGGGCACGAGGAAGTCGTCCTCACCGAGGAACTGATCGCCGCTCTTGATGTGGGGCCGGACGAGCCACGGATGCCTCCGCATCTGGAGATGGGCGTACGGGTGCACTCGGCTGGCCTGGAGGAGCTGCGGCGCGGGCGCTTCCGGCTGGAGATCGTGAGCGTGGCACGCGGCGCGGGCGTCTCCACGGGCCGTTTCCTCAGCGTGCTGGAGCCCGCAGACCGCGAGGCGCTGAGCGCGGAACTGGCCGATCTGCCCACCGCGGACAGCGACACCGTGCCCGCGCAGCTCACCTTCCCGCCGCTCCTCCCCGAAAGCGCTCACGTCACCCGGGCACCCCAGGTCCTGCCCACCGTCATCAGCCTCCAGGAGCACCGCGCCCCAGGCGTCGGTGTAATCACCCCCGAAGACCTGGCGGTCGCGTGCGACGGACGCCGCATGTACCTGGCAGCCCCCGCGCGAGGCCACCGGGTCGAAGCCGTCGGGATGAACGCCCTCAACCTGTATACGCACACCCCGCCGCTGGCGCGGTTTCTCACCGAGCTGTCCCGCGCCCAGTACGCACAGGTCACCGTCTTTGACTGGGGTGCCGCTGCGGCGATGCCGTTCCTGCCGCGACTCCGCTACGGACGTACGGTGCTGGCCCCGGCACGCTGGCGGTTGGAGGCGTCGGAGCTGTCCGGCTTCGCCCGGTGGGATACAGCTCTGACCGATTGGCGGGTCCGGCGGCGGTTACCGCGGCAGGTGTACCTCGTGGAAGGCGACCGACACCTCTTCCTCGACCTCGACGAGGCCGGCCACCGTGTGCTGCTCCGCCGGCACCTCGACCGTGTGCACACGGCCGTACTCATCGAAGCCCCGGAGGAGTACGGCTGGTGCGACGGGCGCGCTCACGAGATCGTGGTGCTCCTCAAGGCGGTACGGCCGACAGCCTGGCCGACCCTGCCCGCTCCCACCGCGGCTCGCGCCCTCTCACCAGCGCAGATGCAGACTCCTGCCTTCTCATCCGTACTCCTGGCTGCCCTGTACGGAGACGCCCGCCGCCAGGACACCCTGCTCGCCCAGTACCTGCCCGGACTACTGAAGTGGCTCGGCAACCCACCCTGGTGGTTCATCCGCTTCCGTGACCCGGCCCAGCACCTCCGCGTACGTATCGCCCTCCCCCATCCGGAAGCCTTTGCCGAGACCGCCCGTGCGGTGAGCGAGTGGGGCGACGAGATGCGCCGCGCCGGACTGCTGGCGGACCTCCGATACCCCACCTCGTACCGAGAGATGGGCCGCTGGGGTTCCGGGGCGGCGTGGGAGGCCGCCGAGGAGGTGTTCCGCGCCGACTCGCGCGCCGTGGTGGCGCAGCTCGCGCAGCGGCAGCGCCCCGGCCAACGCGCCCTGGTGGCGGCGCACACCGTCTCCATCGCCTCCGCTTTCCTTGGCGGCACCGAAGCCGGGATGCGGTGGCTGATCGACCACATCCCGCCGACGGCACCCGCACCAGTGCCCCGCGCAGTGTTCACCGAGGCCGTACGAATCGCCGATCCCCGCGACGACTGGTCCGCATTGCTTGGAGTGCCGGGCGGGGAGGCCATCGTGTCGGGATGGGCAGACCGGGACGCGGCACTCGCCGCCTACCGCCCGCACCTGCCCGGTCCGGACACCCAAGGAATCGCCATCGACGATGTCCTGACGTCACTCCTGCACGTCCACTTCGTACGGCACATCGCGGTGAACTTCCCCGAGGAGGAGGTGTGCCTCTATCTGGCACGCGCCGCCGCTCTTGCCTGGACCGCGCGTGCCGAGAGGAGGCCGGCATGACCACCCACCCAGCTCTCGGCCTGGTCGACGCCGTCGCGTCCCGGCTCGCCGATCCCGAGGTACAGCGGTTCTCCCCCTCGTACCGGCAGCACCTGGCCTACGGACCTCCTGGCATCGCTCTCCTGCACATCGAACGAGCCGCACGCGGCCTCGGGCCGTGGCAGCGCGCTCATGACTGGCTCGCCGCCGCCTCCCGCCAGCCGCTCACCAGCGGTCCCGACAGCCACCCCTTCTACGGGACGCCTGCCCTTGCCCACGCGCTGGCCTGCGCGGCTGACCACCTTCCCTGCTCGTACCAACGCGCGCTGAACACGATGGACGACCAGATCGCGATCGACGTCGGACGCCGGTTGGATGCTGCCCACCGCCGTATCGACGCCGGGCGTCTGCCGCAGCTCGCCGAGTTCGACGCGATCCGGGGGCTGACGGGATACGGCGCCTACCTGCTGCGCCGTGCTCCCGACGGCGCCACGACGCGTGCTGTGCTCGACTACGTCGTACGCCTCACCGAACCGCTGGTCCAGGACGAGACCCTGCCCGGCTGGTGGACCGGCACCGGGCCCTCGGGCAACCCGGACGACCACTTCCCCGGCGGACACGCCAACAACGGCATGGCCCACGGCATCGGCGGAGTGCTCGCCCTCTTGGCCCTGGCTGCCCGGCACGGCACCGTCGTCCACGGGCACCACGCGGCGATGGGCACCATCCTGACCTGGCTGGACCGTTGGAAAGCCGGTCAGGCTTGGCCGTACTGGATCACCCGGGACGAGCTGCGGACCGGCTGCGGCGCCCCATCTCCAGTCCAGCGACCCTCTTGGTGCTACGGCACCGCCGGCCTTGCCCGCGCCCAGCAGCTCGCCACGATCATCCTCGGCGACATCGACCGCCAGACCGAGGCGGAGAACGCCCTCGTCGCTGCCCTCACCGACGTCGACCAGCTCAAGGCCACGACGGACAAGGGTTTGTGTCATGGGTTCGCGGGCCTTGTCCACGTTGCCACTCGGGCAGCCGACGACGCTAACACTTCGACCGCAAGCCGCATCCGCGCCTCGATCCCCGCCCTCCTGGAGGCGATTCATTCGGCGGACACCGCATTCAGCGGAGATCCTGGCCTGCTCGACGGCGCCGCCGGCACAGCCCTGGCACTCATCCCACCCAGCACTGCCGTCCCACCCCGTTCCGCCTGGGACGCCTGCCTGCTCGTCGCCTGATCCACCGACCGAAGGACCCCCTCCATGCCCTCCGACCGCTGGCAGCAACACAACATCACCTTCGCCGACCGATCAGGCGCCCAACGCGTCATCGCCGAATGTCTCGCCCCTGCCCTGACCACCGCCGAGGCGGCCGGGCAGCTCACCGGCTGGTGGTTCATGAACAAACAGCCCTGGCCCCTGCGGTATCGCGCCGACGAACCGTCCCCGGTCATCCAGTCACTGCTGGACGACCTTGTCGGCGAGCGCTCAGCCGCGTCCTGGCGGCCCGGCATATACGAACCCGAGGTCGACGCGTTCGGCGGACCGACGGCCATGGAGACCGCCCACCAACTGTTCGCCGACGACTGCCGCCATCTGCTGGCCTACCAGCCCGGCCCGGGGCACCTGGGGCGCCGGGAGACCGTCGTCCTGCTGGTCAGCGCCATGATTCGCGGTGCCGGACTCGACTGGTTCGAGCAGGGTGACGTCTGGGCGCAGGTGGCCGCACTCCGGCCGACTACCGATCCGCTGCCGCCCGGACGAGCCGCCACGCTGGCTCCTGCTATGCGGAAGCTGATGACCGCCGAGGCCCATGACCTCTGTCACCCGGGCGGCACGCTCCACGGGCACGACGCATGGGTCACCGCCTTCGAGCAGGCGGGAGTGGCCCTCGCCGGCCTCGCGGGTCACGGCGTTCTCACCCGTGGCCTGCGGGCCGTCATCGCCCACCACACGATCTTCCACGCCAACCGCGCCGGTCTCCTCCGGGACGACCAGAGCGCTCTGTTCAACATCGCACGAGAGGTAGTCATGGGAACCAGTGACAACACCGCATCGCCCAGCGGGTCAACGGCAGACGCCGCTAGCGTCGGCTCGGTGGACACCGAAACGATCACCACCGACTCGGCGGACGCCGAGCGCCTTCGCAACGCCCTGGTCGACCGGATCCGGGAGAACGGTCACGCCCGAACCCCCGCCGTCGAGAACGCTCTGCGGGCCGTTCCCCGCCATGTGTTCGTTCCCGAAGCATCTCTCGAAGACGCCTATGCCAACGCCCCGGTGCACATCAAGTACGACACCGAAGGCACCTCCATCTCCTGCGCCTCCCAGCCGGGCGTCGTCGCCCTCATGCTGGACCAGCTCGACGTCCGGCCCGGCGAGCGCATTCTCGAACTCGGCGCTGGCAGCGGCTACAACGCCGCTCTCCTCACGCACCTGGTGGGCGAGACCGGTCACGTCACGACCCTGGACGTCGACGACGACCTCGTGGAAGGCGCCCGCGCCCATCTCGCCGCCGCCGGGATCACCAACGTCAAGGCCGTGACCAGGGACGGAGCCCTCGGGTACGCGGAGGGAGCACCGTACGACCGGATCATCGCCACCGTCGGCGCACACGGCGTGCCGCGCGCCTGGCTGGAACAACTTGCCCCCGGCGGACGGCTGCTCGTGCCCCAGCGCCTCAAGGGCAGCGTCGCCCGCTCGATCGCGTACGAACAGCGCGACGGCCGGTGGGTATCCCTCGGCAGCGAGATGAACACCTTCATGCCGCTCCGGCGCGGTATCGCCGACGACGACCGCCGTGTCATCCCGCTCAGCGCCGACGGCACCGTCCGGCTCCAGGCCCCCGCCGGCCAGGACATCGACGCCGACGCCCTCGCCCGTGTTCTGGAACAGCCGCGCACCGAGGAATGGACGGGCATGACCGTTCGCGCCATGGAGTCGCCGGAGTGGATGGAGCTGTTCCTCACCTGCTCCCTGCCCTCCGGCCTGATCCGGATGCTGTTTCCCCGGAGTGCCAAGGGCGGGCTGCTCACCGAGGACCCGTACCCCTCGTCCACCGCGGCCGTGGAGAAGGGGGCCGTCACCTATCTGGCCCGGCGACTGCTGGAGAAGCGGACCCCGGAAGGCGGCAAGCTCTGGGAGTTCGGCGTCATCGGCCATGGCCCCGGCAGCGACGAACTGGCCGCGAGGGTCGCGGACGCGATCCGTACCTGGGACCGGAACTATCGCGGCCGTGAGGCCACCTTCGAGATCCAGCCTCTCGACGCCGCACCCGTCGAAGAACGCCCCGGTCTCTTCACCCTCGACACCCCGCTGAACCGGATCGTCGTCGACTGGCAGTGACGCCCATCGAATGGTGCCCGTCGGCATACGGCGGGCGGGCACCGCCGCCCTCAGTTGTGACTCACACCCCGGGGGACCCATGGACCCGCACGGTCCCATAGCCCAGCGATTCCCGCTCGTCGCCCGATTCCGACCCGCCTGTCTGCCTCTGCCCCAGCGCGTCCACGCACTCGTCGACCTGACCGACACCGCGGTGCGGAAGGCTGAGCAGGGACTGGCGTCAGCCGTCTACAACCAGGCCGCCCTCATCGCCTCCGACCTGGACCTTCCCGATCTCGCCCGCGAGATGTGCCACCAGCACGCCGCCGCCTATCTCGATTCCTGCCCACTGCCCGGAACAAGCGCGATCCGAGGACTCGAACCCGTCGTCAACCTCGCCCGCCTCCAGATCCGCGCCGGCCACCCCGACGAAGGCCGCCAGCGGCTGCTCGACCTCCACGACGCCGTCGAGACCGGTGCAACCGCTCGGTTCGACGGCGTCGAGGTGCCGGCGGATCTCGCCGCGACCGACCAGGACCGCCAAGAGGTCCGTGCGTGGCTCTGGCGCGTCCTCCTCGCCGATGGCACGCGCACCCTCACCACCGCCGGACGCTGGGCCGAGGCACTGAAGCACATCGAATCCCACCGAGGCGTGGGCAGCCGAATGCTCGACGGCCGCCAGGTCGCCGTACTCGCCGCACTCGTTTCTAGCGACCCGGGATCAGCAGCGGCTCTCCTCCGCGACACGGCCCCCGGCGACCCGTGGGAAGAGACCGTCACGGCTTGCCTGACCGCCCTGTGCCGCCGCGAGGCCCAACAACCGTTCGGCGGCCATCTGTCGGAACTGACCATGGCCTACCTTCACCGGCAGGCCGAGCCCGGAATGACCGTCTTCGACATCCGGCTCGGCCTCACCGTCCTCGACAGCATCGGCTCCTCCGAGCCGCCTGCCGCGCACCGCGTCGTGGAAGACCTCCACCGCAGGACGACGGAGGCCGAGGACGGCTACGCCGCCCGCGCGGTCCTGGCCCATCCGCTCTTTCTCACTCTCGCCACAGAGCGAGGGGTCCAGGAATGCCACGAGCTGGTCAAAGCCTGCGCCCTGGGAGCGGGGACCATCCCGGAAGGCCTGCGCAGTGCGCTGGCCGCAGCCCTACGCGCCAGCGACAAGGTGATCCGGGACAGCCTCGCGCATCGGTGATCAGCGTCGACGGCCCTGTGCTGTCGACTGAGGTGGTGTGAACACAGTTGCGCGCGTCGCGGCGGCGGTGGCCGGTCGGCCCTTACTGCGGGCCGGCCCTCGACTGCCGAGCTTCTGACTTGCGCTGATGCGCTGGATACGCCACGTCAGCACTCGGGCGGGGTGGCGGGCGTCTTCCAGGGCACGCCTATCCACCACCTGTCGCAGCAAGTGATCCGGATCATGACCAGCGGTCTCGGCTTCGGAGAGAGCGGCGGCCAAGGCGTCGAAGGCGGGGTCCGCGATCACCTGCTCCGCGAGACCGGAGACAGTACGGCGTACACAGCGGGTGTATCGATCCACAGCAGGTTGCGGTGGCCGCCCCTGGGCCAGAGCAGCCAGCGGCGCGGCAGCAGCCTGGTCGTAGGCGATCTGGAGGTGAAACAGAGCCTGGCGGGCGGCTGTGACCTGCTGGTCATGGTGGCGGAGCTGGTGCCATCGGGTCACGACGATGACGGCGAGAACGACTGCATCAAGGACCATCGCCAGAGCGGCTCCGTCCTTGGGTGCGGGCTGTCGGAGTATCGCCCGTACGGCGCCGCGCAGGGTGCGAGCCTGGTGGTGTTCGACCTGGATACGGGAACGGGTAGCGCGTTCGAACGCGGCGGCTGCGTCATGGAGGTGAGGCCGCAGCGCTTCGGGCGCAAGGAGAGGGAGGACGTCGAGGGCTTCACCGAGGGCACTGATCTGGGCCTGGGAGGCTTCGTCGTCGGCTTGGTCGAGATGGTGGGGGATGCGTTCGATCTCGGCGGCGGCCTGATGCCACGGGTTGGGCGTGGGCCGGCTCAGTCGCTCGTCGGCGTCCGAATCGATGGTGTCCAGGCGTTCCCGGACCTTGGGGAAGGACAGGTCCGGGGCGAGTTCGGAGCCGGAGAACCAGACGGGATCGCCTTGGGCGTTGGTGTCGCCCCGGAGGGCAACCTTGTAGCCGCGTACGTCCCCGGATGGGAAGTAGACGACCTGGGTGAGCACGCTGTCGATTTGGCTGAGCAGGTGAACGAACTCCTCGCTGCTTGAAGCGACGGCCACAGCGGTGCGGACGGTGGTGCGCAGTTGTTCCCGCGCGGTCCTTCCCCGGCCGCGGCGGCGGGCCTTCTCCTGTTCGGCGCGGGTGGGGTGTTTGGCGGCAGTGTGGTCTCCGCAGATGACACGGTGGAGGCCGTATTCCTTCTCGAACGCCTCGTCACCGCATCCGGGCTCCCGCCCATCCGCCTCCACGACCTCCGCCACCCTCATGCTCGCCGCCGACATCGACATCAAGATCGTGTCGGACACCCTTGGGCACAGCGACACCCGCATCACGCGGGACATCTACCAGAGCGTCCTCCCCCACGTCGGCAAGAGCGCCGCCGAGGCCACCGCGAAGCTCGTCCCCCTCCAGCGCAAGGCCGAGGCCGAGAAGGCCGCGCGCAAGGCCGCGAAGAAGGAGAAGGCCAGGAAGGCTGCGGCCAAGGCGGCCGACGTCGGCAAGGGCAGCAAGGGCGGCGGCAAGCCGAAGAGGGACAAGGCCAAAGCTCAGGCCAAGGCAGCCAAGAAGGCCACACGCCGCAAGCCCACAAAGTAGGTCCCGAGCGGCTCCGCTCACGCACCACTCACGCAAGCAACATCACGGCAACCCGGCCGTGTGACCCACTATGCCCCGAGCAACAGAAAACCCCAGGTCACGGGCTATGTGACCTGAGGTTTCAGTGGAGCCGCCTTCGGGATTCGAACCCGAGACCTACGCATTACGAGTGCGTTGCTCTGGCCAACTGAGCTAAGGCGGCACGCTACGGATCGAAGATCCCTAGGGGGATACGTTCGCATCAGCAGCGGCGCTCAGTCTACAGGGTTCTTCCGGGTGCCCCCGACCACCTCCGCGGGGCGACCCTGCACCTCAGCGGCGGCGCGCGCCGGGGGTCAGCGGCAGCGTTTGCCGTCCGGGGGGACCGTGCCTTCGAGGAGGTAGGTGTTGATCGCGGTGTCGATGCAGTCGCTGCCGCGGCCGTACGCCGTGTGGCCGTCGCCGTCGTACGTCAGCAGGGTGCCGGAGGAGAGCTGGGACGCCAGGGACTGCGACCACTTGTAGGGGGTCGCCGGGTCGCGGGTGGTGCCGACGACGAGGAGGGGGGCGGCGCCCTTGGCCTCGATGCGGTGGGGGGTGCCGGTGGCCGGGCTGGGCCAGTAGGAGCAGTTCAGGGCCGACCAGGCGAAGTTCCGGCCGAAGACGGGGGACGCCTGTTGGAAGTCCGGGACCGCGGCCTCCACCTGGGCGACGTCGGTGAAGGCGGGCGGGGAGTCGAGGCAGTTCACGGCGGCGTTGGCGAACATCAGGTTCGCGTAGCTGCCGTCCGGGTCGCGCTCGTAGTACGTGTCGGCGAGGCCGAGGAGCGCGGCGCCGTCGCCGGCCACCGCGCTGGTGAGGGCGGTGCGGAGCTGGGGCCAGGCGGCCTCGTCGTACATCGCGGTGAGCACGCCCGTGGTGGCCAGCGACTCGCCGAGTGCGCGGTCGGTGCCGGTGGGGACGGGCTCGGCGTCCACGTCGGCGAAGAACTCGGCGAGGCGGTCGGAGGCGTCCGCCGCCGACGTGGTGCCCAGCGGGCAGTCCTCGCGCTTGACGCAGTCCTGCGCGAACGACCGGAACGCGGTCTCGAAGCCCGCCGTCTGGTCGCGGTTCAGCTCGCGGGCCGACAGGGAGGGGTCCATCGCGCCGTCGAGCACCAGCCGGCCGGTGCGGGCGGGGAAGAGTTCGGCGTACGTCGCGCCGAGGAAGGTGCCGTAGGAGGCGCCGACGTACGAGAGCTTCGCGTCGCCGAGCACGGCGCGCAGCACGTCCATGTCGCGGGCCGCGTCCGCGGTGGAGACGTGCGGGAGGACCCGGCCGGAGCGCTTCTTGCACCCCTCGGCGAAGCCCTTCAGCGAGTCGGTCAGCCGGGCCGCCTCCAGCGGGGTGTCCGGGGTCTGGTCGACCTGGGTGTGCTGGTCCATGCCCTTGCCGTCGAGGCACTCGATCGGCTCGCTGCGGGCCACGCCGCGCGGGTCCATGGCGACCACGTCGTAGCGGGCACGGACGGGGGCGGGGTAGCCGATGCCCGCGTACGCCTGGAGGTATTCGACCGCGGAGCCGCCCGGGCCGCCCGGGTTCACGTGGAGCGAGCCGATGCGGTCGCCGGGGCCGGTGGCCTTCTTGCGGGCGACGGCCAGCTTCACGGAGTCACCGGTGGGCTTGGCGTAGTCCAGGGGGGCCTTCAGCGTGGCGCACTGGAAGCCCTCCGCCCCGCAGTCCCGCCACGACAGCTTCTGCGCGTAGTACGGCTTCAGCGCTGCGGAGGGGGCGGTGCGGGCGTCGCCGGCACCCGCGCCCGGGCCGCCCGAGGTGGCGGTGGAGGGCGAGGAGTCCCCGGTGGTGCAGCCGGAGAGCAGGGCGCCCGTCGCGGCCAGGGCGAGGGCGGAGCTGCGGAGGAAACGCCGTGGGTCCATCCCCGGAGCGTAGGCGAGGAGGCCGCCGCCCGTGCCCCTGCCTCACCCGTACGAGGACGGCCGCGGGGCTGCGCGGCTCAGCCGGTGCGCAGCGCCATCGTCATCGCCTCCACCGCCAGCAGCGGGGCGACGTTCGCCTCCAGGGCCTCCCGGCAGGAGACGACCGCCTGTATCCGGCGCAGGGTGCGCTCGGGCGTGGACGCGCGGGCGATCCGGTCGAGGGCGTCGCGCACGTCGGTGTTGGCGAGGGCGATCTCGCTGCCGAGCTGGAGGGCGAGCACGTCCCGGTAGAAACCGGTCAGGTCGCTGAGCGCCAGGTCGAGGCTGTCCCGCTGGGTACGCGTACGGCGGCGCTTCTGGCGGTCCTCCAGCTCCTTCATCGCACCGGCGGTGCCCCGCGGCATCCGGCCGCCCTGCGCGGCGCCGAGCGCGGTCTTCAGCTCCTCCGCCTCCCGGACGTCCAGCTCCTCCGCGACCTGCTTCGCGTCGTCCGCCGCCGCGTCGATCAGCTCCTGGGCCGCCTTGAGGCAGCCGCCGACGTCGTCCACGCGCAGCGGCAGCTTCAGCACGGTGGCCCGGCGCGCCCGGGCCCGCTCGTCGGTGGCCAGCCGGCGGGCGCGGTCGATGTGGCCCTGGGTGGCCCGGGCCGCGGCAGCCGCGGCGTCGGGCTCGATGCCGTCCCGCCTGATCAGGACGTCCGCGACGGCCGCGACCGGGGGCGTACGCAGCGTCAGATGGCGGCAGCGCGAACGGATCGTCGGCAGCACGTCCTCCAGGGACGGCGCGCACAGCAGCCACACGGTGCGCGGCGCGGGCTCCTCGACGGCCTTCAGCAGCACGTTGCCGGCGCCCTCCGTGAGACGGTCGGCGTCCTCCAGGATGATCACCTGCCAGCGGCCGATGGCCGGGGAGAGCTGGGCGCGACGGACCAGGTCGCGGGTCTCCTTGACGCCGATGGAGAGCAGGTCGGTGCGGACCACCTCCACGTCCGCGTGCGTCCCCACGAGCGCGGTGTGGCAGCCGTCGCAGAACCCGCAGCCGGGCGCGCCGCCCAGCGCGCGATCGGGGCTGACGCACTGGAGCGCGGCGGCGAAGGCGCGCGCCGCGGTGTCCCGGCCGGCGCCGGGCGGGCCGGTGAACAGCCACGCGTGCGTCATCTTGGACGCCTCGGGGGGCGGGGTGCCCTCGGCGGCGGCGGTGACGAGCGCGTCGGCGTCCCGCGCGGCTGCCGCGAGCTGCTCCTGCACCCGCTCCTGACCGACGAGGTCGTCCCACACGGCCATGCGCCGTCACCCTTCCTTCTTGCTCTCCTGCATCGCGTACCGACCGGGTTCCATTGTGGACGCTGGGTGTGACAGCGCGGGCCCGGAGCGTACGAGAACGTCCTTCCGACACGCCCGTACCCGTACGCATACGTCCTGCATACGGGTACGGGTGCGGGTCACGCGTCAGCGGCGGCGCCTGCGGCGGCCGTCCCCGTCGTCGTGCGGGCCGAGGAGTTCGTCCGCGAGCGACGGCAGGTCGTCGAGCGGGGTCTCCTCCGCCCAGTCGGAACGGCGCCGGGAGCCGTCGGCTCCCACGGCGTCCGGGTCGACCTGCGGCAGTTCGCGCGTGCGGTCGTTGGGCCCGACGGCGTCGTCGCCGCCCTGCTCGTCCCGCTCGTCCCGCTCGTCGCGTCCGTCTCGCTCGTCACGTCCGTCCAGCTCGTCGCGGAAGAAGCCCTGCGGCACCCGGTCCGCCGGCGCCTCGTCGCCGACGGCCGGCAGCACGGCCGTCTTCTCGACATCGCGCTCATCACCTGAATCACGCGAGTCACGCGAGCCACGTGCGTCCCGCGGATCCCGCACCGGCGGCAGCACCGCCGTCTCCTCGACGTCCCGTTCGTCACGCGAGTCACGCGCAGCACGCTTGTCACGCGCACCCCGCTCGGTCGCCTCCGACGCGACCCGCGGAACCTCCTGCGTCACATCGTCCGGACGGACGATCGGCGTCGGCACGGTGACCTCGTTCGCGGATTCCTCGGCCGCAACCGCCGCGGCAGCCGCAGCCTCAGCCGCCTCGGCCTCCGCCGCCGCCTTCCGCCGGGCTTCCTCTTCGGCCTCCTCGGCCGCCCGCCGCGCCTCTTCCTCCGCCTTCCGGCGCGCTTCTTCCTCCGCCTTGCGCCGCGCCTCTTCCTCCGCGGCCCTGCGCGCCTCCTCGGCCCGCAGCAGCGCCTCCTCCGCCTTGCGCTGCTTCTCCAGCCGCCGCGCCTCGGCCTCCTCGCGCAGCCGCTTCTGCTCCTCCGCCAGCTGGCGCAGCCGCTCCTGCTCCTCAAGCCGGGCCTTCTCCTCGGCCTCCCGCTTGCGGCGCTCCTCCTCGGCGAGGCGCCTGGCCTCCTCGGCGCGCTGACGCGCCTCCTCCGCCTGGCGTTCGGCCTCGCGCTGCCGCGCGGCCTCCTCCTCCGCCTTCCGGCGCGCCTCTTCCTCCGCGCGCAGCCGGGCCAACTGTTCCTGGCGCTCCCGCTCCAGGCGCTCCTCCTCGGCCTTGCGCGCGGCCTCTTCCTCCACCTTGCGCCGGGCCTCCTCCTCGGCCGCCCTGCGGGCCTCCTCCTGCGCCTTCACCTCGGCGGCGGAGAGCGGCAGCATGCGGTCCAGGCGGTGGCGCACCGCGGTGGTGACGGACTCGGGCTCCAGCCCGGCGTCCACCACCAGGTAGCGCCCCGGGTCCGCGGCGGCCAGCGTGAGGAAGCCGGCGCGCACCCGCTGGTGGAACTCCACCGGCTCCGACTCCAACCGGTCCGGCGCCTCCGTGAAGCGTTCGCGCGCGGCCTCCGGCGAGACGTCCAACAGCACCGTCAGATGCGGAACGAGTCCGTCCGTGGCCCAGCGCGAGATCCGGGCGATCTCCGTCGGGGACAGGTCGCGGCCCGCGCCCTGGTACGCGACGGACGAGTCGATGTAGCGGTCCGAGATCACCACGGCGCCGCGCTCCAGCGCGGGCCGGATCACGGAACCGACGTGTTCGGCGCGGTCGGCGGCGTACAGCAGCGCCTCGGCGCGGTTCGACAGCCCCGCGGACGACACGTCCAGCAGGATCGAGCGGAGCCGCTTGCCGACCGGGGTGGCCCCCGGCTCGCGCGTGACGACGACCTCGTGGCCCTTGCCGCGGATCCACTCGGCGAGCGCCTCGACCTGGGTGGACTTCCCGGCGCCGTCGCCGCCCTCCAGGGCGATGAAGAAGCCGGTGTCGGCGGGGGCCTGCTGCGGGTCGGCGCCGCGCCGCAGCGCGTCCCCGAGGTCACGCCGCAGCGGTACGCCGGACCGGTCGTCGGTCTTCGCCAGGACGACCGCGGCGACCGGCAGCAGCAGCGCGCCGACCAGCATCAGCGTGAAGGCCGCGCCGCCGTGCGCGAAGACGACGTCGCCGCCGGCCAGCCGGTGGGGACCGATGACCGCGGCGAGCAGCGGCGCCGCCAGGGCGCCGCCGGCCATGGCCACGCGCACGACCGCCTGGAGGTGCTCGGTCATCCGGCCGCGCCGGGACTCCTCCGTCTCCTGGTCGATGAGCGCGTGCCCGGTGTGCGCGGCGACACCGGCCGCGAAGCCGGCCACCGCGGCGATGAACAGCACGGTCGCGGTGTCCGGGACCAGCCCGGCCGCCAGCAGCGCGACACCGGTGACGGCGAGCGCGAGGGCCAGCAGCCGCCGGCGCGACAGGGCCGGCAGCACGGACGGGGCGCTCCGGATGCCGAGCCCGGTGCCGCCGGTCAGGGCGAGGACGAGCAGGGCGTACGCGGCGGGCCCGCCGCCGAGGTCGAAGGCGTGCAGCACGGAGACGGCGACGGCGGCGGAGATCGCCGCGGCCACCGCCCCGCAGCCCAGCACGAGCAGCGGTACGGCGCCGGTCCGGCCCTTGTCCGTGACCCGACCGCCGTCGGCGGTGCCGGCTGCCACGGGCCGGCGCAGCCCCTCCAGCGGGGAGCGCGGGCGCGGCGTCTGCCCACCGGGCAGGGTGACGAAGTACAGCACCGAGACGGACGCGGCGAAGAGTCCGGCCGCGACGTACGAGCCGAGGGCGGCCTGGTGCGTGGCGAACCACTCCACGCCCTGGCCCAGCAACTCCCCGAGGAGGGAGGCCACGAGCAGGACGACCGCCGCGGCCGGGATCACCACGAAGGACGTGCGCAGCCACAGCCGGCGCAGCGCGTCGAGGTGGTCCGGCAGCGGGCGCACGGCGGCGCCCTCCGGCGGCGGCGCGGGCAGCAGCGCGGGTGCGGCGCCGTCGCGCGCGACGGTCCAGAAGCGTTCCGCGGCACCCGTGACGAGGACGGTGCCCAGCAGGAAGAGGGGGGCGTTCGCCGGCGTCCAGTCGATCCACAGCGGGGCGACGACCAGCAGCCCGAGCCGTACCCCGTCCGCGCCGATCATCGTCCAGCGGCGGTCGAGCGGTCCCTTGTCCGCGGTGAGCGTGGTCAGCGGGCCGAGCAGTACGGCGCCGAACAGCAACGTGGCGAAGACCCGGACGCCGAGCACGGCGGCCACGGCGAGCGCCGCGCCCCGGTACCCGTCGCCGAAGGTGCCTTCGCTGACGGCCGCCTGAAGGGTCAGCAGCACCAGCACGAGGACCACGAGGGCGTCCCCGACGCCCCCGACGACCTGTGCGTGCCACAGCCGCCGCAGCGACGGCACGCGCAGCAGGGACCGCAGGGCGCGCTCGCGGCTGTCGGCCGCGAGGAGGTCGTCCACGGCCGCGGGTTCCGGTGCGGCGGCGGATGCAGGTGCGGATGCGGGTGCAGGTGTGCCGGAGTCTGAGGCCGTCTCTGAGACGGTGCCCACGACCGCCTTCTGCTCGGGTGGCTGCTCGGCTCGCGTCATCCGCCCAGCCTATCCGGAGCGCCGTGCTCCCCGAAGGCCCGTCCGAACATGTGCGCGGGTCGGCGAGTCGCGGTGCGTACGGCGTATACGGCACGTACGGAACCGGTCACCCAGGGTCCGGATCCGGCCGTACGGGGCACAGCGGCGCACCCGGGGCGCGCGACATGCGAAGGGCGCCCCGACACACGCCGGGGCGCCCTTCGCATCAAGCTGCGCTACTCGTCCGTGGCTCGCGCCGCGGTCTTCTTCGCCGCCGTCTTCTTCGCGGGAGCGGCCTTCTTCGCCGCCGCCGCCGTCTTCTTCGCCGCGGCCTTCTTGGCCGGGGCGGCCTTCTTCGCCGTCGCCTTCTTGGCCGGCGCCTTCTTGGCCGGCGCCTTCTTCACGGCCTTCTTCGCCGTCTTCTTGGCGGGGCCCTTCGCGCGCTTCTCGGCCAGCAGCTCGTAACCGCGCTCCGGCGTGATCGTCTCGACGCTGTCGGCGGTCCGCAGGGTCGCGTTCGTCTCGCCGTCCGTGACGTACGGACCGAACCGCCCGTCCTTGACGACCACCGGCCGCTCGCTGACGGGGTCCGTCCCCAGCTCCTTCAGCGGCGGCTTGGCCGCGGCCCGACCGCGCTGCTTGGGCTGGGCGTAGATCGCCAGCGCCTGCTCCAGCGTGATCGTGAAGAGCTGGTCCTCGCTCTCCAGCGAGCGCGAGTCGGTGCCCTTCTTCAGGTACGGGCCGTAGCGGCCGTTCTGTGCGGTGATCTCCACGCCCTCGGCGTCGGCGCCCACGACGCGCGGCAGCGACATCAACCGCAGCGCGTCCTCCAGCGTGACGGTGTCCAGCGACATGGTCTTGAAGAGCGACGCGGTCCGCGCCTTCACCGCGTTCTTGCCGGTCTTCGGGGTGCCCTCGGGCAGGACCTCGGTGACGTACGGGCCGTAGCGCCCGGCCTTCGCCACGATCTCGTTCCCCGAGACCGGGTCCTTGCCCAGCGCGAAGTCGCCGCTCGGCTTGGCCAGCAGCTCCTCCGCGTACTCCACGGTCAGCTCGTCGGGCGCGAGGTCTTCGGGCACGTCGGCCCGCTGGTGCTCCTCCGCGCCCTTCTCGCCGCGCTCGACGTACGGGCCGAACCGGCCCACGCGCAGCACGATGTCGTTGCCGACGGGGAAGCTGGAGATCTCCCGGGCGTCGATCGCGCCCAGGTCGGTGACCAGGGCCTTCAGTCCGCCGAGGTGGTCGCCGTCGCCGTTGCCCGCGTCGGCCGCCGAGCCGCCGCTGGCGTCGGTGTCCACGCCGAAGTAGAAGCGCTTCAGCCACGGCACCGCCTGCGCCTCGCCCCGCGCGATGCAGTCGAGGTCGTCCTCCATCTTGGCGGTGAAGTCGTAGTCGACGAGCCGGCCGAAGTGCTTCTCCAGCAGGTTGACCACGGCGAAGCTCAGGAAGGACGGCACCAGGGCCGTGCCCTTCTTGAAGACGTAACCGCGGTCGAGGATCGTGCCGATGATCGACGCGTACGTGGAGGGGCGACCGATCTCGCGCTCCTCCAGCTCCTTGACCAGCGACGCCTCGGTGTAGCGGGCGGGCGGCTTGGTGGCGTGCCCGTCGACCGTGATCTCCTCGGCGGACAGCCGGTCGCCCTCGCCGACCTGCGGCAGCCGGCGCTCGCGGTCGTCCAGCTCGGCGTTCGGGTCGTCCGCGCCCTCGACGTACGCCTTCATGAAGCCGTGGAAGGTGATCGTCTTGCCGGACGCGGTGAACTCGGCGTCCCGGCCGTCCGACGCCGTCCCCGCGATCTTGACGGTGACGGAGTCCCCGACGGCGTCCTTCATCTGGGAGGCGACGGTCCGCTTCCAGATCAGCTCGTACAGCCGGAACTGGTCACCGGTCAGCCCGGTCTCGGCGGGGGTGCGGAAACGATCACCCGAAGGGCGAATCGCCTCGTGTGCCTCCTGCGCGTTCTTCACCTTGCCCGCGTACGTCCGGGGCTTCTCGGGCAGGTAGTCCCGTCCGTACAACTGCGTCACCTGCGCCCGCGCCGCGGCGACCGCGGTCTCGGAGAGCGTGGTGGAGTCCGTACGCATGTAGGTGATGAAGCCGTTCTCGTACAGCTTCTGCGCGACCTGCATGGTGGCCTTCGCGCCGAAGCCGAGCTTCCGGGAGGCTTCCTGCTGCATCGTCGTGGTGCGGAAGGGCGCGTACGGGGAGCGGCGGTACGGCTTGGACTCGACCGAGCGGACCGAGAAGGAGGTGTCGGCGAGCGCGGCGGCGAGCGCGCGGGCGTTCGCCTCGTCGAGGTGCAGCACCTGGCCGGAACCGGACTTGAGCTGCCCGTCGGAGCCGAAGTCACGGCCCTGGGCGACGCGCCGGCCGTCGACCGCGGCGAGCCGGGCGGTCAGGGTGGACGGGTCGGACGGATCGCCGGCGCGGCCGGTGGAGAAGGTGCCGGTCAGGTCCCAGTACTCGGCGGAGCGGAACGCGATGCGCTCGCGCTCGCGCTCGACGACGAGCCGGGTCGCGACGGACTGCACGCGACCGGCCGACAGCCGCGGCATGACCTTCTTCCACAGGACCGGCGAGACCTCGTAGCCGTACAGGCGGTCGAGGATCCGGCGGGTCTCCTGGGCCTCGACCATCCGCTGGTTCAGCTCGCGCGGATTGGCGACGGCGTCGCGGATCGCGTCCTTGGTGATCTCGTGGAAGACCATCCGGTGGACGGGGACCTTGGGCTTGAGGACCTCCAGGAGGTGCCAGGCGATGGCCTCGCCCTCGCGGTCCTCATCGGTGGCGAGGTAGAGCTCGTCGGACTGGGCCAGCTGCTCCTTGAGCTTCTTGACCTGCGCCCGCTTGTCGGCGTTGACGACGTAGACGGGCTGGAAGTCGTGCTCGACGTCGACGCCGAGGCGACGGACCTCGCCCGTGTACTTCTCCGGCACCTCGGCGGCGCCGTTGGGGAGGTCGCGGATGTGCCCGACGCTCGCCTCGACGACATAGCCGGGGCCGAGGTAGCCCTTGATCGTCTTCGCCTTGGCAGGCGACTCGACGATCACGAGTCGGCGACCGCCTCGCGCGGTCTCGCTGGTCGGGGACAACTTCGCTCTTCTCTCCGGTCGAGGCTCGGTGTTCGGTTCGGCGGCCCCGGGTGGGGTCGCGTGCGGCCGGGTGGCGCGGCGTGCTGCTGCCGCCGCTGCGGAGTGTGACGGTACAACCCGCCCCCGTGTCAAACGGCGAAAGCCCACAACGGCCACTCGAACGGTAACCCGAGTCCGACCGTTCCTGCCGCCCGGACCGACACGCCGGTGGGGCGGGAAGTCCGGGTCGCGGGGTTCCGACGGCTGCCGCGACGGCATCGCCGCCGGGTGCGAAAGGGGCCGCTCGGGTGCGGTGCGGGGTACGGGGAGGGTGCGCCGGCGGGGCGGTGCGCGCGGTGCGTGGCGCCCTGCGTGATGAGGTGATCACCGGCCCGGTCGGGGCGTGGTCGGCGGGCGCGGAAGAAGGCCGAAGCGCAGCGGCGGGGCGGCCGTCGAGTGCGCGAGGTGTCCCGCAGGTCACGCGCCCGGCCGCCCCGCGGTCACATCCGGGTCAGACACCACAGCCCGAGGGCGAGGGAGGCCGCGCCCGACAGCGCCGTCAGGGCGACGGCCGCGCCCGGACTCACCCCGGCCGCGACGGGCGCGCGGTGCGCGACCCGTACCCCGGTCCACACCAACAGCCCGACCCCGAACAGCCCGAACGCCGCTCCCGCGAAGATCGCCGGCCCGCTCTCCATGTGCGCACCCCGCCCTTCTTTGAGTCCTGCCCAGCAAGACCCCAGAGGCTGGCACCCCGGAGCGTCCCCCACGCGAATTCCGCATGAACGCCACGCCACTTCACCCACCCGGCCCCGCGGAAGCGCCCGCGCCCTGCGCCTGCGCCCGCCGCGGGCACACCCGCCATAGCCCCATCCGTACGTTGGCCTCCGCGGCCCGGTGGTGGGCCTGGCGCGCAGTTCCTCCCCCCCCGTGCCCTGGGGGTAGGTGGTGGTACCCCCAGCGCCCCAAAACCCTCGTCCACGGCCCGCAGACGAACGGCGGGGCCGGCACATCAGGGGCGCGGGGAACTGCGCGAGCAACCACCCGCCGTCCGCAGAGATCGACGCCCCCACGAGGGCAAGCGGCGCGTACGCCCAGGGGCACTGGGCCCCACGCCCCTGGGCACAGGGGGCGGAACTGCGCGCCAGGCCCACCGCCGGGCCGCGGAGACCAAGAAGTCCCGCCGGGAAACGGCGGGGGTGCCCAGGAGCGCGAGCCCCCTCGCGCACCCCCTCACCCCCGCAAGGACACCGGCACCAAGAAGCCCTCGCCCACCAACAACCGCAGCGCCCCCGGCGTCCGGTCCCGCAGTCCCACCGGGTCCTCCCCCAGCAGCTGCGCGATCGCGTCCAGGATGCGCCCCGCGCTCAACGACCCGTCGCACGCGCCGGCGAACCCCGCTCCGACCGTGTCGACCTTCGTCGCCCGCCGCACCCCGCGCCCCTGCCGCAGCACCACGTGCTCCGGGTGCTCCTCGCCGGGCTCCCCGACCTGCTCCTGGACGACGTCCGCGGCGAGCACGAAGTGGTCGGCGAGCAGCGCCGCGTCGTCGTGCGTGCGCAAGTAGTCCTGGCGGGCGAAGTGCGCGACGACGGCCTCGCCCAGCGGCTGTTCCACCGGGTGCGGCCACTCCTCCACCACGATCGACGGCTGCTCCGCCGCAGCCTTCCGCAGCGTGATCCAGCCGAAGCCGACCGCCTTGGTGCGCCGCGCGTCGAACTCGTCCAGCCACTCCTCGTACCGCGCCGCGTACCGCGCGGGGTCGCCCCGGTGGTCGCCGCTGTCGCGCAGCCACAGCTCGGCGTACTGCGTGGCGTCCTGCACCTCGCGCTGGACGATCCACGCGTCGCAGCCGCGCGGCACCCACGCCCGTACGCGGTCCTGCCAGTCCTCGCCGTCCACGTGCTCCCAGTTGGCCAGGAACTGCGCGTACCCGCCGTCGTTCAGCCGTTCGCCGGCCTGCTGGACGAGGGTGCGGCACAGGTCGTCGCCGGCCATTCCGCCGTCCCGGTACGTGAGGCGGGCGCCGGGCGAGATCACGAACGGCGGGTTCGACACGATGAGGTCGTACGTCCCGTTCGCGACGGGCTCGAAGAGGGAGCCGGTCAGCAGCTCGGCCTCCGGGGCGCCGGAGAGGGCGAGCGTGAGCCGGGTGAAGTCGAGGGCCCGCGGGTTGAGGTCGGTCGCGGTGACGCGCGTGGCGTGGCGGGCGGCGTGCAGCGCCTGGATGCCGGAGCCGGTGCCGAGGTCGAGCGCGGCGGCGACGGGGGTGCGCACGGTGATGCCGGCGAGCGTGGTGGAGGCACCGCCGACGCCGAGGACGACGCCTTCGCCCTGGCCGCCGGCGCCGGCCGCGCCACCGACGGCGCACCCGAGGTCGGAGACGATGAACCAGTCCTCGCCGGTGGGCCCGCCGTAGGGCCGTACGTCGACGGTCGCGCGCACGGCTGCACCGCCGTCACCCGTCCCGCCACCCCCGCCGTCGGCGTCGCCGTCGCCGTCGTCCGCGACGAGCCAGCCGTCGGCGAGGCATTCGGCCACCGGGAGGACGGCCGCGGCCCGCTGGTACGCCACGGGCTGCTGGAGCAGGAAGAGCCGTACGAGCGCGTCCAGGGCGCCGTCGCCACGGGTGGCCCGGAGTGCGGGCACGGTCTCGCTGCGGGCGAGCGCGGCGTACGCGGGGGCTCCGAGCAGCTCCAACAGGCCGTCGGCGGTGAAGTCCGCGGCGAGCAGGGCGGCGCGGAGGCCGGGCGCGTGGTCGGGCGAGGGGATCCGGGGGATGACTGCGGTCGTACTCACCCGCTCATTGTCCCCGGATCGTCCGCGCGAGGACGCGCGCCACCGGCCCGTCAGGCTGACGGACCCTTCGAAGCGGCGGACCCGTCAGGCCGACGGAGTCAGCTCGACGGACCCGCCACGGGGACGTCACGGGAGGACGTCACGGCGCGGTGGACCCCGACGCACCGCCCGACTTCGGCGGGGTGACGACCTTCACCGGCTTGCAGCCCTGCTGCTTCGCCATCGCCCGGCCGGTCTCGCTGTCCCGGAGCTTGTTCCAGGCGTTCTCGTTCTCCTCGACCTTCGCGAGGCCGTCCGCGACGGCCTTGAGGCCGTCCGCGAAGGTCTGCTGGTCCTGGACGTCGAGGCCGTCCATCTGCTTCTTCAGCTCGACGTACGACTTGGCGTTCGCGTCGCGCTCGGCGACGGCTGCCTTGACGAGTTCCGCGTCCTTCTCGACGGGAGTGGTGCCCGCGCCGTTGAAGGCGGCGGCGAACGCCTTGTTCGCGTCGGCCAGGTCCTGGAACGCCTTGGAGTCGGCCGCCTGGATGTCGGCCGGCTTGCCGTCGGTCGCGGTCGAGCGGATGAGCTGCTCGGCCTCTGCCTTGCTCTTGAACTGGGCCTTCGCCTGGTCGCAGTACTTCTTGGCCCAGTCGTCGACCGTGTTCTTTTCCTCGCTGCTGCCGCAGCCGGACAGTGCGAGTACCAGTACCGCGCCACCGGACAGTGCAGTTGCAAGCTTCTTGTTCACCGGATCGGTCCCTTCCAAGGCTCCTTGCGCCCCGGAACTTACACGCCAAGTGGGCGACATTCGCCAGCCGAAGGTCAGGTTCATGTGCTATTGCAGCCATTTGCACCAAGGGTGACAGGGAGAGACAAGACACACCGCGTGAATCGGCCCGGTCCGTCCGCCCGCCGTCCCTCGGGGGGACGAGCGGACGGACGGACCGGGCGAACGGGCACGTGTCGGGCGTCCCGGCTGTCCCGGGTGCCCCGGGTGCCCCGGGTCTCCTGGCTGTCCCGGCCTTCCCGGGTGCCTATCTCACGTCACGTCTGCACGGCCGCGGGGTCGGCGGACTTGGCCCCGTGCTCCGCGCCCTTGACGCTGGGTTCGTCGTCGCCGACGGTGATGCCGCGCCGCTTGGACACGTACACCGAACCGACGATGACGGCGATGGCGAGGCCCGCGATCAGCGCTCGGACGCCGTCGCTGGCGTCCTCGCCGTAACTGAACTGGACGACCGCCGGTGCGATCAGCAGCGCCACCAGGTTCATCACCTTGAGCAGCGGGTTGATCGCGGGGCCCGCCGTGTCCTTGAACGGGTCGCCGACGGTGTCGCCGATGACGGTGGCGGCGTGGGCCTCACTGCCCTTGCCGCCGTGGTGGCCGTCCTCGACGAGCTTCTTGGCGTTGTCCCACGCGCCACCGGAGTTGGCGAGGAAGACGGCCATCAGCGTGCCGGTGCCGATGGCGCCCGCGAGGAACGCGCCGAGCGCCCCGACGCCGAGCGAGAAGCCGACGGCGATGGGGGTGAGCACGGCGAGCAGCCCCGGGGTGGCCAGTTCGCGCAGGGCGTCCTTGGTGCAGATGTCGACGACCCGGCCGTACTCCGGCTTCTCGGTGTAGTCCATGATCCCGGGGTGCTCGCGGAACTGCCGCCGCACCTCGTAGACCACGGCACCGGCCGAGCGCGCCACCGCGTTGATCGCCAGACCGGAGAAGAGGAAGACGACCGCGGCGCCGAGGACGAGCCCGACGAGGTTGTTGGGCTGGGAGATGTCCATCACCAGGTTGACGGGTGCCCCGTCGCCCAGTTTCTCGCCGACGTCCCGCGCGGCGGTGGCGATGGCGTCGCGGTACGAGCCGAAGAGCGCCGCTGCCGCCAGTACGGCGGTGGCGATGGCGATCCCCTTGGTGATGGCCTTGGTGGTGTTGCCGACGGCGTCCAGGTCGGTGAGGACCCGGGCGCCGGCGCCCTCGACGTCGCCGGACATCTCGGCGATGCCCTGCGCGTTGTCGGAGACCGGACCGAAGGTGTCCATCGCGACGATCACGCCGACGGTGGTCAGCAGGCCGGTGCCGGCGAGCGCCACCGCGAAGAGCGCCAGCGTGATCGTCGCGCCGCCGAGCAGGAACGCGCCGTACACGCCGAGGCCGATCAGCAGCGCCGTGTAGACGGCGGACTCCAGGCCGACGGAGATGCCGGCGAGGATGACGGTGGCGGGACCGGTGAGGGACGACTTGCCGATGTCCTTGACCGGGCGCCGGCTGGTCTCGGTGAAGTAGCCGGTGAGCTGTTGGATCAGGGCGGCGAGCACGATGCCGATGGCGACGGCGACGAGCGCGAGCACGCGCGGATCGCCGTCGTTCGTCTTGATGGCCGCCTCGGTGACGCCGTCCAGGTCGGCGTAGGAAGAGGGCAGATAGGTGAAGACCGCCGTGGCGACGAGCGCCAGGGAGATCACGGCGGAGATGAAGAAGCCGCGGTTGATGGCGGTCATGCCGCTGCGGTCGGCGCGCCGCGGGGCGACCGCGAAGATGCCGATCATCGCGGTGACCACGCCGATCGCCGGAACGATCAACGGAAAGGCGAGTCCGGCGTCGCCGAAGGCCGCCTTGCCCAGGATGAGGGCCGCGACGAGGGTCACGGCGTACGACTCGAAGAGGTCGGCGGCCATGCCCGCACAGTCGCCGACGTTGTCGCCCACGTTGTCGGCGATGGTCGCCGCGTTGCGCGGGTCGTCCTCGGGGATGCCCTGCTCCACCTTGCCCACGAGGTCGGCTCCGACGTCCGCGGCCTTGGTGAAGATGCCGCCGCCGACCCTCATGAACATGGCGATCAGAGCGGCCCCGAGTCCGAAGCCCTCCAGCACCTTGGGGGCGTCCGCCGCGTAGACGAGGACGACGCAGGAGGCGCCGAGCAGACCGAGGCCGACGGTGAACATGCCGACCACGCCGCCGGTACGGAATGCGATCTTCATTGCACGGTGGGATACCGCCGTCAGATCCTTTTCCGGCTCGCCCGGGCCGGGGGTCGCTTCACGAGCGGCGGCGGCCACCCGCACATTTGCTCGTACGGCCAGCCGCATGCCGATGTAACCGGTGGCCGCCGAGAAGATCGCGCCCACCAGGAAGAACAAAGATCGGCCGGTGCGCTGCGACCAGTCGTCCGCCGGCAGGAGGAACAACAGAAAGAACACCACGACGGCAAAGATGCCGAGTGTGCGTAGCTGCCGGGCGAGATAGGCATTTGCGCCTTCCTGCACCGCCGCCGCGATCTTCTTCATGGACTCGGTGCCTTCGCCGGCCGTCAGCACCTGGCGTACCAGCAGCTGGGCCACGACGAGCGCCGCCACCGCGACCACGGCGATGACGATCACGATGATCCGATTGTCGTCGGTGAGCACCGCGGCCGAGAGAGAGGTGGAGTGATCGATCATTTCCAGATTGGAGAGCCCCGCCATTCGTCCTCCTTGACGTCGTCCAGAGCTCAAGATGTGGACGGATTGTAGGGAGCGGAACCTGATCAAAACAGAGTGCAAGAAATGACAAGTGACCTTCAGGCGCCGCTCGACAAAAGATCAGGTTCCGTAAATGCGCCCGAAAGAGGTAATGGGGCGAAAGCGTTGACGCATGATCAATGATCTATGAAATGATCTGAGAAAAAGAAAAAAGACCCTGCTCAGCAGGGTCTTTTCGAAGGGGGCGTGTCCGGACGTGTCCGACCTGCCCGGCGCCCCGGTTCGACGCGATCGCGCCATCCGCCGCCCGGCTCCGGGCGCGCGCCGCGACTTCGGTACGCCCGGAAAGACTCGGAGCCTGCAGGCACGGCTGCTGGCCGCACGGCGCTTGGCCGCACGACAGCCGGGGCACAGGGGTTCAGGGCATGACTGTTCGAGGCGCGGCGGTCTAAGGCGCTGCGCCCTCAAGGTCGCGGTCCGTGACGGCACAGGGCCCTCAGAACCGCGGAGGCCGACGTCACAGAGCGCACAGAGCCGGCCCGGGGCCGGGCCCGAGTTCTGAGCCGCCGGGCTGCGGCTTGGAAGCCCGGAGGTCGGAGCTGGGGCCCGGCTCGGGGCCTGGCTCGGTGCTCGAAGATCAGGGTCCGACGGACACGGGGGTCGTCGGCCAGCTCATCCTGATCACGCCGCCCTCTTCCGTGGAGGAGACCTCCACGTCGTCGACGAGGCCGCTGATGACCGCGAGGCCCATGTCGTCCTCGCCGTCGGTCTCGTCGTCCACGCCGCCGTACGGGCCCGCGGCGCCGCCTTGGGCACCGTCACCGCCCGGACCGCCGGAGACCTCGTCCCCCACCTCGATGGAGAACGTCTTGTCCTCCTCGGTGAGCACGACCTTGATCGGCGACGTGATGCCGTGGCTGCGGTGCAGTCCGACGGCGCGACTGCACGCCTCGCCGACCGCGAGCCGGACCTCGTCCAGCACTGCCTCGTCGACCCCGGCCCGGCGCGCCACCGCAGCCGCCACCAATCTGGCGGTCCTGACGTGCTCGGGTTGGGCACTGAAGCGAAGCTCGACGGTGGTCATGAGATCCCCCTCGGACGTACGGGCGGGCCTATCGGGGGCACCCGGACTGGCTGCCCGGCTCCCCCGATTTCCGGTGGTGCCGGCGGCCCCGTGTGCCACCGGCGGTCTTCCAGTGTTCGCGAACAGCCGCGGACCGACCTCAGTCAGCGGCCGCGACCGCCTCGTCGACCGTGGTGTGGATCGGGAACACCTTCGTCAGGCCCGTGATCCGGAAGATCTTCAGAATGCGCTCCTGGTTACAGACCAGGCGCAGCGAGCCCTCGTGCGCGCGCACGCGCTTGAGGCCACCCACCAGCACGCCCAGCCCGGTGGAGTCGAGGAAGTCCACGCCTTCCATGTCGACGACCAGGTGATAACTGCCGTCGTTCACCAGCTCGACCAACTGCTCGCGCAGCTTGGGCGCGGTATACACATCAATCTCGCCACCGACCTCGACGACCGTACGGTCGCCGGCGGGACCGGACACAACGCGAGTCGACAGGGACAGGTCCACGGATCCTCCAGCACCTTGCTATCGAGCGTCCGCCCCCTCTTCAGGTCTCCCCGGCGGAGCCGGGGGACGGTCGCCAGCCGCGATGGCATTCAATCACTTACCTGCAGCCATGCACGACGCCTTGGGACCATTGTCCGTCACGCCAGTGACACACTCGGTGCCGATGGCCAAGAATCTCCGTCCCAGACGACCACCCGAGAGCGGGCAGACCCGCCCCTCCCCCGGTGAGGTCCTCGACCGGCTCGCCGCGAGGGCGAACCGAGCCGCGCGCATCACTCATACGGAGCACTTGCCCCCCAGAGCCGGCCGCCATGCCGTCTGGCCGGACCGCATCCGTCCGGAAGTGATCGACGCCATCCAGCGGGCCGGGATCGACCACCCGTGGACGCACCAGGCGACCGCCGCCGAGCACGCCCTGGACGGGGACTCGGTCGTCATCGCCACCGGCACCGCCTCCGGCAAGTCGCTGGCGTATCTCGCGCCAGTGCTCTCCACCGTCCTCGACGGCTCCGAGGCCCCCAACGGGCGCGGCGCCACGGCCCTCTACCTGGCCCCCACCAAGGCCCTCGCCGCCGACCAGTGCCGCGCCGTGAAGGAACTCGCGGCCCCGCTGGGCCACCGGGTCCGGCCCGCCGTCTACGACGGCGACACCCCCGTCGAGGAACGCGAGTGGGTCCGCCAGTACGCCACCTACGTGCTGACCAATCCGGACATGCTCCACCGGGGCATCCTGCCGTCCCACCCGCGCTGGTCCTCCTTCCTGCGCTCCCTGCGGTACGTCGTCATCGACGAATGCCACACCTACCGGGGCGTCTTCGGATCGCACGTCGCCCAAGTGCTGCGCCGGCTGCGCCGGATATGCGCGCGCTACGGGGCCGATCCCGTCTTCCTGCTGGCCTCCGCCACCGCGGCCACCCCCGCCGTCGCGGCCGAAAGGCTCACCGGGGTGCCCGTGCGCGAGGTCTCCGACGACGCCTCGCCGCGCGGCGAACTCGTCTTCGCCCTGTGGGAGCCGCCGCTGACCGAACTCCACGGCGAGAAGGGCGCCCCGGTGCGCCGCACCGCCACCGCCGAGACGGCGGACCTGCTGACCGACCTGACCGTGCAGGGCGTCCGCACGGTCGCCTTCGTGCGCTCCCGGCGGGGCGCCGAGCTGATCTCCGTGATCAGCAAGGAGCACCTGGCGGAGGTCGACCGCTCGCTGCCGCGCCGGGTCGCCGCCTACCGGGGCGGCTATCTGCCCGAGGAGCGCCGGGCCCTGGAGCACGCCCTGCACTCCGGCGAACTCCTCGGCCTCGCCGCCACGACCGCGCTGGAACTCGGGGTGGACGTCTCCGGGCTCGACGCCGTCCTCATCGCCGGATACCCCGGCACCCGGGCCTCGCTGTGGCAGCAGGCGGGCCGCGCCGGCCGCTCGGGCGAGGGCGCCTTGGCCGTCCTGATCGCCCGCGACGACCCCCTGGACACCTTCCTCGTCCACCATCCCGAGGCGCTCTTCCAGCAGCCGGTGGAGTCCACCGTGCTGGACCCGGACAACCCGTACGTCCTCGCCCCGCACCTGTGCGCCGCCGCCGCGGAACTGCCCCTCACCGAGGACGACCTGGCGCTCTTCGGCCCGGCCACCGCCGAACTGATGCCCCAACTCGAAGCGGCGAGGCTGCTGCGGCGTCGCGCCACGGGCTGGCACTGGACGCGGCGCGAGCGCGCCGCCGACCTCACGGACATCCGCGGCGGGGGCGGGCAGCCGGTCCAGATCGTGGAGGAGGGCACCGGCCGGCTCCTGGGCACCGTCGACGAGTCGGCCGCGCACGCGTCCGTCCACGAGGGCGCGGTCCACCTCCACCAGGGGCGTACGTACCTGGTGCGCCGGCTGGACCTGGAGGACGCGGTGGCCCTGGTGGAGGAGGCCGTCCCGCCGTATTCCACGACGGCCCGCGACACCACCTCGATCTCCGTGCTCGACACCGACGTCGAAGTCCCCTGGGGCGACGGGCGCCTGTGCTACGGCTCGGTCGAGGTCACCAACCAGGTCGTCTCCTTCCTGCGCCGCAAGCTCATCACGGGCGAGGTCCTGGGCGAGACGAAGCTGGACCTGCCGCCGCGCACCCTGCGCACCCGGGCCGTGTGGTGGACCGTCACGGACGACCAGGTGGACGCCGCGCGCATCGGCCCCGAGCAACTCGGCGGCGCCCTCCACGCGGCCGAGCACGCGTCCATCGGCATGCTGCCGCTGTTCGCGACGTGCGACCGCTGGGACATCGGCGGCGTGTCGGTGCCGCTCCACCCCGACACCCTGCTCCCGACGGTCTTCGTCTACGACGGCCACCCGGGCGGCGCGGGCTTCGCGGAGCGCGCCTTCCACACGGCCCGTGCCTGGCTCGGTGCGACGCTCGAAGCGATCACCGCGTGCGAGTGCGAATCGGGCTGTCCGTCCTGCATCCAGTCGCCCAAGTGCGGCAACGGCAACGAGCCCCTCCACAAGCGCGGCGCGATCCGGCTGCTCACCCAACTCCTGCGCGCCGCCCCCGACGACACGCCCTGACGGAACGCGGCCCGGCAACCCCACGACCTCCGGCGCACCCCACGGAACCGCGGGCCCCGCCCGCGCCCGGGCAGTCGGCGCGTAGGGCCCGACACGGGTGCGCGCGGTGACCTCGGCGAACTCCCCCACCAGGGCGCACCGCACCACGTCCGCGCCTTGGGCGTCCGCGACCGCCCGCGCCCCGGCGCAGGCCGCCTCCCGTCCTTCGAGCGCACGGTCCGCCGCCGCGAGGGCAGCCAGATCCGCGGCGCCACCCGCCCGGTGACGGGCGCTCACCACCTGTCCCAGGGCGAAGACGGCGCCGAACAGCACGCCGACCACCGTCGCCGCCAGGGCCACCCACACGGTCGCCGACCCGCGGTCCCGCCCCGAGCACCCGCCCCGACCCAGGTCCTGTGGCGCATGCCGCGTCATGGCACTTCTCCGTCCTCCGTGAGGGCTGCCGCGCCGGCGCGCAGGGTGAGCCCGAGACCTCCGGGGCCTGGCGCCTCGGCCTCCACCCGTACGCGCCAGAAGTCCCCGGAGCGGGTCACCGTGACGCGGGACTTCGCCGGGGCGGTGGCCCGCGCCAGGTCGAGCACGGTGGCCCGGGGCTCGGACCTGGCGGCGGCCCGGGCCCCCACGTAGGCGGCGTCCACGCATCTGATGTGCGTCGCCACGGCCATCAGGCCCCACATCAGGGCCGCGGTGAGGGCGACCAGCGCCGGGATGGCGACCGCCGCCTCCGCGGTGACCGCGCCCCGGTCCCGCGCCGCGCGCCGCGGGTCAGAACGACCCATCGAGGGCCCTGCCGATCATCGACTTCAGGGCGTTCGCCGCCCACCCGCTGGTGACGACTTCGTAGAGGAGGGCGGCGAAGCCACAGGCCGCGGTTCTTATCTAGGGCTGTCAAGTCTTCCCGCAGGTAATCGAACTGAATGCCTTTCTGGCATGTGAGGCAAGTTCGTTTGCTGGAGCGGGTCCTCAGATCCGTGATGCCGGGTCACTCGTTCGTGTTGAGGCGACCTGCCGGGCCGTTTCGGGCCCCGGGCCGGGGCCTACGGTGGGGGGCTCCGATGACTTGTGGAGGAAGGCGAGGTCCGGGCATGGGGCCGGTGTGGAGCATCCCGCTGGAACACGGGCGGGTGGAGGTGCCGTCGAGCATAGAGGGCGTCCGTGCGGGACTGGAGCCGGAGAAGGCGGCGGAGTTCGACGCCGCGGTGGCCCGGACCTCGGCGAAGCATCTCGTGTACGCAGTGCTCGACTGGGCCCTGCCGCCTGTGGCGGGAGCCGTGGACGGGCCGGTGGTCCGTCGTCTGAGGGCCGGGGACTTCGCCGGGGTGGTGGACGGGGACGGGAAGCCGGTCGCCCCGTCGCATCCGCCGCTGGACGAGGCGGCGGGCGAGAGCGCGCCCACGGTGTACTCGGCGGGCTTCCCGGTGGGGTCGAAGACGTTCCCGGCCACGATCGAGGACATCCGGGCCGCGCTGGAAGAGGACCGGCGGGCGGAGTTCGAGGCGGAGATCGCCCGGACCCCGGGCCACGAGCTGGTCTACGCCCTGCTGCGCTGGGCGACCCCGCCGGAGGACCTGCTGGCGGAAGACGCGCTGATCGCGGAGCTGAAGGCGGAAGAGGCCCGCCTGGCCGCCCGTGGGGAGGTGGGGCGATGAGCCAGTACCGCATCCAGTACGCGGGCGAGGCCGAAAAGGTCTACCGGGGGATGAACCCGCAGTTCAAAGCCCAGTTCGACCGGGCCATGGAACGGACCCTGGCGAAGGACCCGTACGGTCACGGCTCGACCCCGGCGAGCCCGGGGCAGGAGCCGACGAGGAGGCTGGCCACGGTCGCGGGCGCGATCGTCCGCTACTACATCAGCGGCCCGCCGCTCCTGGTCGTCACGGCAGTCCAGATCGTCCATATCTGACAACCTTCGCGTTCCTGATGCCTGTGGGCCTGCCCGTGTACGGGCAGGCCCACAGGCATCAGGGCTGTTGGGCGAGGAGGTCGGCTACCCGTTCGGCGAGGTGCCGGGCGTCGGGGTAGCGGGCGAGGCGGGTGTGCATGTCGAGGGCGGAGTCGCGGACGCGAGCGGAGCGGACACTGCTGGCAACGCCCAGGAACTAGGTCCAGGCGGCGAGGGAGCCGTCTAGACCACTCTGGCGGAGGTGGACCGATTCGCGGCACCCGCGGGCGTTGCCCAGTTTCGGTTCGGTCGGGGCCATGGGCAGCGAGCCTGCTGCTGCAGCAGCAAAGGCAGCTCAACCGGAGCCGTCAACATCGGGAGCGCCGGATGCAGATAGATCGCTACAGGGGGGATGGCGAACGAAGGAATACAGCTCATCGAGCGACAAGCCCAACTCGGTAGCCAGAGCAGCGACGGTAAAGAACTCCGGCGTGGATGTACGGCCCTTCTCGATGCTGCGGACGGTCTCGACGGAGATACCCGCACTGCGGGCAACAGCCTCGGCCGAGCGCCCAGATGTGCGGCGGGCTTGCGTCAGGCGGGAGGCAAGCACCTGCCCGCGGTGCTGGGCGGCAGGATCGAGCCTCCTTCGTGGCATGGGTGTAACTATACCTGTATGGTTACACCCATGACGGTGACGGTGGCGGCCCCTTCCCCCAGCTGGCCTGAAGATGTGCTGCGATTGAATGCCGTTTGTCCGTACTACACGATGTTTCCGCTGGACTTTCCGCTCCAGCAGCTCGCCGCCCGCCCGGAGGCCACCCGGGTGTTGGACCCGTTCTGTGGGCGAGGTACCACGCTGTACGCCGCCCGCCTGGCGGGGTTGCCATCTGTAGGTATCGATATAAATCCGGTGGCTGCCGCTATCGCCGAGGCGAAGCTAATTCAGGTCACGCCCGCCGCAGTGGTTCGGCTGGCCCGGCAGATCCTCAATGGCGGGATGCGCGGCCAGGTGCCCGAGGGCGAGTTCTGGCAGTGGTGTTTCGAGCGCGAGACGCTATGCGAGCTTGTGACGCTACGCGAAGCCCTATTGGGGATGAGTACGCCAACGGCGGCAATGCTGCGGGCGGTCATGCTGGGCATCCTGCATGGCCCGCGCAATAAAAACCTCCCGTCGTACCTGTCGAACCAGATGCCGCGTACGTACGCGTCTAAGCCCGCCTATGCGGTGAAGTTCTGGACCAAGCGCGAAATGGAGCCGGTGCGCATCCCGGCTCTGGAGGTTATCGAGCGTCGGGCGAAGCGCTTGCTGGACGCGGCTCCGATCGCTCGTGGCGGGAAGGTCTATCTGGGCGACTCCGTCGAGACCCTCAACGGCCTGCGACAGAAGTTCGATCTAGTGGTCACCTCGCCCCCGTACTACGGCATGCGTACCTACGTGGCGGACCAATGGCTGCGGTCGTGGTTCCTCGGCGGCCCTCCGGAGGTTCCCTACGGTACGCATGGACAGATCGCCCGCCAGCCGAATCAGGAGGCGTTCATCCAGGCCCTGGCCGAGGTGTGGGCCGCTTCCGCTCGCAGGTGCCGCAAGGGTGCCCGACTCGCGATCCGCTTCGGGGCGCTGCCTTCGGCCCGTACCGACCCGGAGCAGATGCTGCTGGCCTCCGTGAGGGAGGCGAAGGCCGGGTGGCTCGTCAAGGAGGTCCGCAAGGCCGGCACCCCGCCCAAGCGCACCCGACAAGCTGAGCAGTTCGGCAAGGCTGGCTCCGCCATTGAGGAGATCGATCTTGTCGCCGATCTCGTCGGGCTTGCCCGCTGATCGGTAGCCCGGTTACCTACCCCAACTCGTAACGTGTTGTCAGTGCCTCGTGCCATGCTGTGGAGGGCCAGACGAGTGAACCACTCGCCTGCGACAGCACGAGCGTGGCGTGGGGAGAATCATGTTCGACGCGGACCAGATCAAGCAGCTCAAGCAATTGATCGGCGACCAGGTCGAAGCTGGACGCGCGGAGCTGGACAAGCTGGTCGAACAGTCTCGCGCCATCCGCTCCGAGGTCCGGGTGATCAAGCCCCGGGCAGCTACGTCGGTCGCGCTCATGGCCTCCGACGGCGGCAACAACAAGGTCGCCTTTAACCCCTTCTACCTCCAGGTCGTCCGGGTCGTCGACTCCAGCGGCAAGGAGCTGTGCATGGAGGTCGTCTCCCCGATCGCCGACATCGACGCCCTCAGCCGACGCCAGTTCCACGAAGACGGAAGCCCGAGCACCGCCCTCGGCAGGATGATGCACGGCCTTGGCGTCGAACGTCTCCAGGACTTGTCGCCGATGATGTCCGGCAAGTCGCCCAGCTGGGTACAGGTCTTCCGGGATCTGTGCGAGTGGGCCACCTTGTACGACCTGATCTGCCACCGCGACTACGCGGTCGACACCCTGATCGTCCGCGACGGCCTGCTGCGCAGCAAGATCTTCCACGGTGAGCTGTTCGTGAAGATGGGCGAGCTGATGTACGAGGCCATCGAGCGGATCCGGCGCATCGACCGCCGCAAGGTGTGGCTGGTGGGACTGGCGAAGAAGACGCAGGTCCTGGAGTACTACCGGCTGGCGATCTCACTGTCCGGAGTGTTCGACAACGGCGCCGCCTGCTTCGCCAAGGTTCCTTCGGAGATGCTGGACGAGGTGTACTTGTGGGACGAGTACACAAGGGGCATTGACGACGAATCCAAGGGCGAGAAGCCGAAGTTCAACATCGGCTCGATGTACTTCGTCCGCTTCGGCCCATACTCCGGCGACCCCATCTGGACCGTGGACGTCATGGCCCGCCAGGACAAGGAAGCCCAGGCGATCTTCGGCTACCTACAGGCCGACGCGGTGGCCGGCTTCCCGATCCCGCTCTATCCGAACTGCATCCAGCAGGCCGACAGCTTCTCCCGCGTCGCCGATCTGGACATGGACATCATCGAAGACCAGCTCGTCGACGCCGTCCGCAACCAGGTCGGCGAAGACAAGGCCCCAGTCATCGACGCCCTGCGGCTGGCCTCCGACGTGGCAGCGCGCCGCTACGAGTAACACCTCTTTCTGTCCACCCCGCGCACTGTGGAGCAAGAACCCGTCATGAGCCTGTTCGAGCGCGACAAAGTCGTCGGCACCTTCCGCGGCTTCTCCGAAAGCGGCATGGAGTTCCACGCCGATCTCGTCCTGCCGCACCACGACGACTTCCAGACCATGGCCATGCACGGCCAGTTCGTCCTTGTCCAGCTCGAACACGAGCGTGAGGCCATCCTCGGGCGAATCACCACCATCTCCTCCCAGGGGCGTCTGGTCTCCCCCATTGGTGAGGACTACGCCACCCGCGCCGTGCGCGACCAGCGCCCCATCCCCGACGAGCTGCGCGAGCGCTACCTGAAGTACAAGGTCGACATCCGCATCCTGGGCGTTCTCCGCATGGAGGGCGACAAGCACATCTTCGTACCCAGCCACCGACGCCTCCCGCATGTCGGAGCCCAGGTCGCCCTCCTGGGTGACGACCTGCTCGCCGAGGTCGTCAACGCCAAGGACACCGACGACGGCTCGGTACCCATCGGCTACCTCGCCTTCGGTGAATTCGTCTATGCCGGCAACGACAAGCGCGTGGGCGACACCTCCTGGATGCAGATCCAGCATCCTGCGATCATGCCGACCTTCCAGATCGACAAGCTCGTCGCCCGCCGCAGCTTTGTCTTCGCCCGGGCCGGCTTCGGCAAGTCGAACCTCGTCAAGCTGCTCTTCTCCGCTCTGTACGAAAACCAGCCCACCGTTCCACGCCGCTCTGGTGAAGCCCCTGTCGGCACTGTCATCTTCGACCCGGACGGCGAGTACTTCTGGCCCGACTTCAAGGGCCGCCCCGCCCTGTGCGATGTGCCGCACTTGCGGGACAAGCTGGTGGTCTTCACCAACCGCAAGGGCCCTAGCGACTTCTACCAGTCGTTCGTCGTCAACGGCGTCAAGCTCAACATCAAGGAACTGCAGGCATCACGTGTGCTCGGTATCGCACTGCCGCCTGAGAAGCAGGACCAGCAGAACGTCGTCAAGCTCAAGTCCCTCGACGGACCCCGGTGGAGCCGGCTCGTCGACCTGATCTACCGCGACAAGTACGGCGCGGACCGCGACAAGGTCCGGGAGATCCTTCATCTCGACCCCGGCCAGGAGGCTGAGACAAACGCCGCCATCGGCAACATGGCCCGTGTCGTCAACGCGCTCCACGACCCGGACAGCCAGCTCCTGAGCGCTCTGAAGGACTGCCTGTCCCAGGGCAAGCTCTGTGTGGTGGACATCTCCCAGATGCGCGGCTCTCAGGGACTTCAGCTCGCTGGCGTGATCCTTGGCGACATCTTCGAGCACAACCAGAACCAGTTCACCGAGGCCGACCCCAAGTCCATCCCCACCATTGCCGTTATCGAGGAGGCTCAGTCAGTCCTCGGTGGCTCCAGTCAGAGCGAGGACGGCCCCTTCGTCTCCTGGGTGAAGGAAGGCCGTAAGTACGACCTCGGTGCCCTCCTCATCACGCAACAGCCGGGGAGTCTTCCGCAGGAACTCCTCAGCCAGGGCGACAACTTCTTCGTCTTCCACCTGCTTTCGCAGGGAGACCTGATGTCCCTGAAGAAGGCCAATGCCCATTTCTCCGAGGACCTGCTAGCCACTCTTCTCAACGAGCCACTTGTCGGCAACGGCATCTACTGGTCCAGCGCACCCGGCACCGACCGCCATTCGCGCCCTTACCCCGTCTCTGTACGTGTCCTCAGTTTCGAGGACTCTTACGCGATGGCCGACCCCGACTATTCGCTCTCAGCTCCTGACAGCTTCGCCGCCCAGTCCCGGACCGCCGTTGAAGAACGGCGGTCCGAAGCGCGGGCCGCATCCGCCAGTCTCGCCGCCACCCACCCCCAGGGCGCTACAAACGAGGTGGCAGGGGAAGATCTGGCGGTGGACGATAGCGCGATCGCGATCGTCCACCTGCGGGACAACAAAAGCGAGTTTCACAAGATGATCGACACTCCCCGTGGCATCAAATGGGGCCGGGTTGCGTACTTTTTGGCTGAGAAGGCGCCAGCGTACGCCCAGCGCGACGGTTCGGCCTTCGCTTGGGGAAACAGCCTGGTCAAGCAGGCCGTTGACCAGCTGTACCCGGGCCAGTGGACCTCGATTGCCCGCGAGGATGGTGGCAAGTCTCCCAAGTTCATCATGTTGAAGAAGCACGTTCCGGAGGCTGAGCCCGAAGTAAACGAGAGGGAGAGCGACAATCTGTTCAACACTGCGGAGAGCAGTGACGATCCTCCCTTCTAAGTTGTGGTCGCCAACAGGGGCGACATGAACGCCAGTAGCCGCAGTGCCCCTTCGACCAGGGCCGAGAGCGATGCCCTGCATGCACCGCAGCCCCAGTGGAAAAGCACATCCTGCTGGTACTCCGAAGTTTCTTGGTGATCAAGATTCTTCAGGGTTTCCCAGCCAGGTAGGCGGCTGCTCGGTCAGTGAGGTTACGGGCGTCGGTGTCGTTGGGGTACCGAGCGAGGCGGGCGCTCAGGTCCTGGGCGGAGTCGCGGACACGGGCAGACTGGACTCCTTCGGCCGCGTCCAGGAACCGGGTCCAGACGGTGAGGGCTCCGTTGAGGTCGCCTTGGCGGAGGTGGAGAGCGCCGAGCTGGCCGAGGACGTTGGCGCGGCTGCGGCGGCTGTCGAGGCCGTGGACGGCGAGGGACTGGTGGAGCTGGGTCTGGGCACCGGTCAGATCGCCCATCTGGGCAAGGATCATGCCGGAGACGTGGGACCAGCGCCCGATGGTGAAGTGGGACGCCCAGGAGGTGCCCGAGGGGGCACCGGGGTTGTGCTCGATATGGGTCTGGGATGAGGCCAGGGTGCGGGTGGCGAGCCGGTGGTCGCCGTCGAGGGCGGCGGCTTCGGCGAGGGTGACCTCGTAGTAGGCCCGCGCCCGCAGGTCGCTGATCCCCATGGACCGGGCGACGCACCCCTCCGCCAAAGCGAGGGCCCGTCCGCGGTAGCGGGGCCCGGCTTCCATAGCCTGAGCGGTCAGCCCCCGCAGGGCGGTCGAGGCGAGTTCCGCATCTCCGGCCTCGTCGGCGAGTCGGTAGGCGTGGACGTAGTAGTCGCGGGCGGCAGTTTCGTCGTCCTCGTCCTGACTCATCCAGCCGATGAGATGGGCGAGTCGGGAGGTGGCCGCGAAAAGGGCGCGGCCGGTGGCTTCGGTGTAGCGGCCGTTCAGCCAGGGACCGACGTTGTGGATGAGGTAAGAGACCGCGAGATGGCGGACGTAGCCGCCACCGTACTCGGCGGAGTTGGCGCCCAGAACCTGGGCCATCTGCCAGACGGCCGCCACCTCCCCGTGGCCGACCTTGACACCGCCGTTTGCGGAGCGGACCCGGCGAGTGACGGCTTCGGTATCGGGGACACCGAGGAAGGCGAGCGCTCCGCCGCCCGAGGTAGTCAGAAAGCCGCGACGGTTCACGTTTCCGCTCCTCCCGAGGGCCAGGACCGACTCCACGGTATCGACGTGTCCGGCCCCGGGGTCGGAGGAACCGGTCTTCTGATCGAGTCCTAAGACGCGGCTGACGTGGGGCATCCAGTGAGGTCCGGGTCTGCGGTCGCCGCTGAGGAGCTTGCGCGCGTACTGCCGGCTCATCCCGCCGGGGCCGTGGCCTGCGGCGATACCGAGTTCCCGGGCCAGCTTGGTGGGACCCCAGCCGCGTTCGGCGCACGCGGCGGCGATGGCGTGATGGTCGATACGGCTCTGGTCGTGGTCCATGACCGTTGGGCCTTCCGGCTGGGTTACACGGAGCTACGCGGGGTTACATCGTGGGTCCTCTTCCGGGGCTGTGCCAGGTAGTTGGCTGTTTTTCACGCCGACCGGTGGCCCCGCGGAACACGACCCCGCGGGGACCGGTCGGCAGCCACGGCAGCCCCGAACCCATCCGGCGGAAGGCTGCCTCCTGACTCCTGGTCATGAAGCCGGAGGCCGATATGAGCACGAAACCGGAAGGACAACGCCGCGGCCGGGCACGGCACCGGCGCGAGAAGGGCGAGGGGATCGGACGGCCGATCGCGTTCCTCGCCGCGGTCAGCCTGGCCGCACCCGCGTGGATTCTGCGGGGCGAGGCCGCCGACCTGCTCGGAGCGGGGGTGACGGCGCCGATATCGGCGCCCGACGCCGGGAGTGATCCCGGCTGACCCACCCCCCGTCCCGTCTCGCTGAAGGGAGCCCCGCTCGTGGACTCATCCCTGCCGACCCCCGCCGAGGTCCTGGCACACGCCAGCGGCTGGATCGAGCACACCGCCGCCGGGCTGTGGCCCGGCTCGCCCGTCCGACCCGGCCCGCACGTCCCGTCCGTGACCGCGTACGTCCGAAGGATCGAGGTGGACGGCCGCCCGCTGTTCGCCAAGGTCTCCGTGCTCGGCGTCTCCCTCGTCTCCGTCCTGCGGGGCGCCTGCGGCGACTGGCCGCAGGTCAAGGCCCGCCAGGCCGCCTACACCGCCACCCCGGGCGGGTTGCTGGAGCGGGAGACGATCCAGTACGGCATCCTGCACACTGCCGGGCTCAAAGCGCCCAGGATCGCGGGTTACGCGGACGGGGTGCTGTTCACCGAGCCGGTCACCGGGCCGACGCTGGCCGACCTGATCGTCAAGCGCCCTGAGCGGACGGCCGACCTCCTGGCCGCGGTGACCGGGGAACTTGAGGTGCTCGGGGAGCCGGACGCGCGGGCGCTGGCCACCGCGGCGGCGATCCCGGAGCGGTCGGTCGCCGCGACGTTCGGCCGGAAGTTCAACGGCCTTTCGGCCTCCTCCTATCTGGCCCTGTGCGGGCCTCTCGCCCCGGTGCTGGAGCGGGTGGTCGCCCGGCTGGGGCGGATGCGGCCGAACGCCGCCCACTCGGCCCGGCGGGTGATCTTCGGGGACCTCAAGCCCGAGCACGCCCTCTTCCCCGACGAGGCTGGTGGCCGTCCGGTGTTCCTCGACCCGGGCCTGTCGCTGGGGCACCCGGCCACCGACATGGCCAAGCTGGTCTCCCGGCTCGTCCTCCACCTGATCGCCCAGCCGCCGGACGGGGCCGGGGTGCGGCGGGTGGCGGACGGGATCGACGCCTACGCCGAGACCGTGATCCGGCGGCTCGGCCCGGACGGCCGGAAGGTGTGGTTGCGGCAGATCGTGACCCTGTGGCTGATGGACACCGTCAACATCCTCACCACCTACCTCACCTCCCCGGAAGGGCTTCCTCTGCCCGACCACGCCCGAACGGTCACGGAGCGGGCCGGGGCGGTCGCCGTGCTGCTGGAGGAGACCTCCGCCGCCCTGGCCTCCCAGGAGGACGGCCGGGTGGTGTGGCAGATGGCCCTGGGGAACGTGGTCAGGGCGGCGTCCCGGTGACCGCCCGCGTCCCCTCCGTGGGGATCATCGGCGCCGGGGCCGTCGGCCACACGGTCGGCACTCTGCTCACGGCAGCCGGCTGGTGCGAACGGCTGCTGGTCACCTCCGGCACCGAGGAGTCCGCCCGCGCGCTCGTCACCGATCTCGAGGACATGGCCCAGGTCATCTCCTCACCCGCCCGCCCCCAGGCCGCTGATCTGCCCGACCTGCGCGGCTGCGACGCCGTGGTGGTCTGTCCCCGGGCCTCCTTCACCAACGGCGCGGTCCGCGACGTGCGGATGGCCGGGCTGGCGGCGAACGCACCCGTGATCGCCGGGATCGGCCGCGCCTTCGCCGGATACACCGGCACGGTGATCGTCGTCACCAACCCCGTCGACGTGATGACCTGGCTGTTCGCCAGCGTCTCCGGCGCCGGGCGGGTCTACGGCGTCGGCTCCGCGACCGACAGCGCCCGCTACCGCCTCACCCTCGCCCGCCTCCTCACCGTGCCCGTCGAATCGGTGGAGGGCCGGGTGGTCGGCGAGCACGGGGACGCCGCCGTCGTCTGCGCGGCGGCCACCCGCGTCGGCGGGCTCCCCGCCGCGATCCCGCTGCGGACCGTCCACGAAGAACTCGCCGCCCGCCCGCGCCGGATCAACCAGGGCCTGGGCCGGGCCCGCTCCGGACCGGCCGGGGGCGTCCTCGTCGCCCTGACCGCCGCCCTCGGCCTGGTAGACGCCGTCACCGAGCTGTCCGTCGTCAACCCCGGCCGCACCGCCTGCCGCGGAATGCCGTTGCGGTTCACCGCCGGGGTGCCCACCGTGGTCGATCCCGGCCTCGACCCGATCGAACAACGCCTCCTCGCCGACGCGGACCGCAAGATCCGCGCCGCCCACACCACCATCCGCCATCACACCGAACCCGAAGAGGACTCCGCTTCATGACCGAACAGCCTCCGTACACCACCCGCATCACCGCCGCCGGGCACACGGTGACCGTCACCAGCCGCCTGTCCGCGGTCACCGGCTGGTCCACCCGCTACTTCGGCCCCTGGTGGAACGCCACCGCAGACACCGGCCCCGCCCGCCAGGGCGAGCCGGCCGTGGCCGCGGATGTCGCCCCGGCCGAGCTGGCCCAGCTCACCGAGGTCGTCCTCGACCAGCCGCACGAGAAGATCCCGTACGCCGGATCGACGCTGGCCCACCGGCGCGAGGTGGACGGCACGGTGACCGCCGCCCAGCCGGGACAGAGCCTCGCCTTCCGCTACGAGCCCGCCGCCGGACGACTGCGGGCTGTCGGGGACGGGGACACCCCGGTGGCCACCGCCGCCGCCCGCCTCGCCCGCGAACTCCTGCGCGGCAGGCTCCTGGCCGACGGATGGCAGATCCTCCACGCCTCCGCCGCCGTCAAGGACGGCGACACGGTCCTCACCCTCGGCGGGAAGGGCGCCGGGAAGACCACCACCGGCCTGCTGCTGGCCCGCGCGGGCTGGTCCCTGCTGGCCAACGACCGCGTCTTCATCCGCCCCGACACCGAGGACGGCACTCTGCGGGTGCTGCCCTGGCCCGCGGCTGCCGCCATCGGCCTCGGGCTGCTGGACGCCCTCGGCCTCTACGACGGCGTCCGCAACCGGACCCTGGCCGGCCAGCAGCTCCACCCCACCCAGCACCAGCGCGTCACCGACGCCCTCGCCGAGGACTCCCGCACCCCGCTGTTCAACGACAAGGGCAAGGAACTCAAGCCCCAGTTCTTCCCCGACCAGCTCGAAACCTGGCTCGGGATGCCCCTGGCCACCGAAGGGCGGGCCGCCCGCGTCCTCTTCCCCCGTATCAGCCCCGGTGCCGCACCGGCCGCGGTCGACGACGGCCGGGAGCTGACCGCCGACGACTTCTTCACCGAGGGCACCGAGGACCGCTACCCGGATGTCTTCGGCCTCCTCCCCGCCCCGGGCGACGGCGGCAAGGCCCAGCGCGACGACCTCACCCACCGCCTGTCCGCCCTGCCCCGGCACGGCATCACCCTCGGCCACGACACCACCGCCAACACCGCCTTCCTCGCCGGAATCGCCGGCCCGAAGGCATAGCGGCCCGGGACGCCCGGCGCCCGCAGACCAGGCCCCATGGAAGATCACCCGAACGAGTGATCTTCTATGGGGGCTTCCGCGCAAGGCCCCTGATCAGCGCCGACCGCCCCCAACTGCCGTGATGTTGAGTCAAGTTGACGGACCGATCATCTGATTACACTCCGCGATCATCGAGTTGGCCTTGATGAGGTGGGGATGAGCTTCCAAACGCAGGACGTGAGCGAGGGCCGTCGGCTGATGGGCGACGGCCGCAGGAACCGGCTGGCCCTCGGCGACAAGCTGCTGGCTGTCGCGCCTCCCGGGCAGGAGGGGGTGCTGGACCTGTTCTGCGACGAGATCAGCCTCAGCCCGCAGACCGCCCGCGAGTACCGTCACACGGCCCGTATGTGCACTCCGGGCGTCCGGGACCTGGTGGACCACAGCAGTGTCCACGTCAGCTACAGCGTGCTCCGCGAGGGCGCCCGGCTCGGCGCCGCGGGCAAGCCCCACGACGAGGAGTGGTTCCAGCTCCGGTCCCTCCTGGAGGAGGCCGAGGCGGCCGGGCGGGGGCGTCTCACGGTGGCCCACTACCGGCGGGTGCTGGGCACCACGCCGCCGCTCAAGGAACTGCTGGGGTCCTCCGGGGACGGGGACGCCTCGGTGTCCGAGTACCTCAACGCCCTCAAGCAGAACGCCCCGGAGCGGGAGAAGATCATCCAGGCCCTGGTGGCCGAGGACGCCCAGCTCAGGGACGCGGTGCAGAAGGCCATCAACGAGAACCGCCGCCGCGACGGGGACGGAAGCGGGAAGGGGCCGGACCGCCCGCGGACGGACAAGGCCACCGCCTTCGTCCGGGACATCATCCGCCTGCGGGACCAGGCCAACGGCTTCATGCACCGCTATCCCCGGCCGCCCAAGTTCGCCGCCGACCAGCAGGAAGCCGCGGAGGAAGCGGCCGGGACCCTGGAGATTCTGGCGACCTTCACCCGGGTCTCGCTCGGCCTCACGGACCCGCCGGGCGTCGAGGACCGTGCCGGCCTGCGGGAAACGGTGGCCGTCTGATGACCGCGGGCCGGACGGCGGACAGCGAGGAGTGGCTGGCCGCCGACATCGAGGAGTTCGCGGTCCACGACCGCAAGGGCGGCTGGGCACGGGCCCTCCTCATCGCCCGCCGCGTCGAGCCCCACGAAGGCAGCGGAGTCGGCTTCGAACAGGAGTCCACGAAGCGTTTCGACCGAAACACTTTCCGCCGCATCAGCGCCCGCGAGTTCGCCCGCCGGTCGAACAGCAGCGCCAAGCGGATCATGGCCTTCTACCAGGCGTGGGAGCGGGCGGCTGCCGACGGCATCGTGGACTCCGCGGCCGACCTGGCGCCGGGCGGACACGTCGAGCTGCCGGACGAGGACGAGGTGCCGTTCTTCGGGGAGAAGGGCTACTACCGCAGCTACGAGGCCCGCATGGGTCCCGGCGAACGGCGGCAGGCCATCGAGGCGGAGGCCGAGCGGGCGGGGGTGAGCCCGAACGGGCCGGTCTACGTGGCCCAGCACCCGTCCGCGGTCAAGACGGCCGTGGTGGTCGACGCCACCACCCGCACGGCCGCCCAGGAGGGCATCGACGAGTTCAACCGCCGCCAGGAGGAGGCGGACCACGCCGACCGGTACGCGGCCCGCCGGGCCGGGCAGGAACGCGAACACGACCACGACGACGCCCCCGGGGCCGGTGCGGGGGACGAGCGGGCGGAGATCGAGGAAGCGGTCCGCAGCACGTCCCGCCGCCGGTCCGAGAGCGATGTGGCCATGCAGGTCTTCACCGAGCTGACCGCGGTCCGCCTGGGGACGCTCAAGGCCCTGTCCCTGCTCCAGCAGCACTCCGTCAACTTCTCCGCCGACCGGAGTTCGGCGCTGGTCGGCCTGTGCGAGGCGTCGGAGGCGGCCATCGCGTTCATCCGCGATCTGGCGACGGCCGGGTCCACGGCCCTCAACGACGACGCACTGCGGGCCTTCCTGGACGAGAGCGAGAAACTGGGATGAGTGTGAAGAACGACCCCAGGAGTCCGAGCCAGCTGGAGCAGGACACTGCCGAGGTGCTGCTGTGGCTGAAGCACAACGCGGGCCGCGAAGTCTCCTACCAGGACATCTCGGACGGCGTCGGCATCCCCCGGGGCGGCCGTCTCCAGAAGGCCGTGCGCCAGGCCCGGGTCGCCGCCGACCACCTGGGGCACCGGCTGGAGCGGTTCCTCCCCTCCCAGGACCCCCGCCGCCGGGGGACGAGCGTCACCCGGTTCAGCCTCAAGGGCCAGGGCGACGAGTTCGGGGCCCGCGACGCCATGTACTCCTCCCGGGTCGCCATCTCCGCCATGGACGACATGCGGCGCTCGTGCTCCTACGAGGCCCAGAACGTCAACGGCATCGCCCCGCAGGCATACCAGGAGATGGCCTCGGCCGTGGACGGATGCATCCAGACCGTGAGCGGAGTGGGCCAGCTCGGACAGGAGGTCACCCGTCTCCAGGGCGCGAACAACGACCTGTCCCGGCGGATCGCCGAACTGGAGGCCCAGCTCGCCGAGGCGTCCGCCCCCGAGGGTCCGTACACCGTGATCTGAACCGGGCCGCCGGGACCGCCGCGTTCGGCGGTCCCGGCGACCTCACGGGTTCCCGGGGCGGTTGATCTGCCGGAGCATCCGCTTGCCCGCTTCCCGGGCCGCGGCCAGGTCCTCCTCGGTCTCCGCCAGTTTCGCCCGCAGGGCGTCCCGCTCGCCGCGGGCCTCGTCCCGCTCCGCGGCGAGGCGTTCGGAGGCCGCCAGAAGCTCGCTGACCCGCTGGTTGAGCTCCTTGGTCCCGGACTGGTCGAGCTGGGCCCCCAGGCCGCGCTGGACGGCCGCCTTGAGGCGGTCCCGCTCCTGGCGCAGGGCCTTGTTCTCCTCGCGGGCCAGCGCCAGGTCGGTGGCCAGACTCGCCGCCGACGCCGTCTTCCCGGACTGCCGGGTGCGGCGCTCGGCGGCGCTCTGGCCCTTCATCGCCTTCTCGATGTGCTCGCGGACGCCCTCGGAGTAGACGAGCCAGTTCGACACCCCGGCGGCGCGGGCCACGGCGAGGAAGGTGATCTTCTCGCCCTTGGCCTTCAGGTCGTCCACGGCCGCCAGGACCCTGGCGCGTTTGGCCTGGCTGTCGCGCTGCCTCGCCTCCCGCAGCACGTCGCCGGGGCTCCGTCTGGCCTCGCTCACGCCGTGGCCCCGCCCCGGGGCGCCGGGAAGGAGGGCATGGGCAGCGCGACCGTCCGCCCGCCCGCGCCGGCCCGCACCTTGCGCAGGACCTTGGCGGCCTCCTCGACCTCGTAGCGCTCGTCCTCGTCCATGTCCTCGATCTGTTCCCGCATCGTGGTGGCCACTCCCTTGAAGGCCGCGATCTGGTCGTCCAGATTACGGACCACGAACGGGTCCGCGTCCATCATGACGGCCGTCTCCTTGTCCGCCTTCAGCGACAGGACATGATCATCGATGGCGGGCAGATAGGACGGATCGGGCCGGTAGGAGGGGCAGGCGGCACACTGGAAGCGGATCGGGCACGCCTTGCCGCCCGCCTTGACGTTGGACGGCTCGGTGCAGTTCCCGAACGGCACCGCCACCGAACGCGCCTGATAGGTCGTGGCCGACGCCATCGGCGTACGCTTGCCCTTGCGGTCCATCGAGTAGAGGCGCATCACGTTGACCGCCTCCCGTTTCCGCTTCTCGGTCACCCGGTAGTAGACCTGAGTCGTGGCCTCCGACCGGTGGTCCATCAAAACCCGCAGCACAGGGGGGAGGATGCCGGCGTCCGCGCGGCGCTGGCAGTAGGAGTGCCGGAAGGCGTACGGGAAGATCAGTGACCGGTCGAACGGCAGCCTCTCGCCGTCCGGCCCGAACTCCTCCGCCAGCAGCACCGGGATGCCGTCGGCCCACGTCCGGATGATGTTCCAGACCTGGTCGGAGACCATGTGGCGGGCGGCGCCGTTCTCCCCGGCCGGGGGAAACAGGTACGGCTCACTGCCGGTGGGCAGGTCGATCGTCTCCCGCACCTTCAGCCAGGCGTGGACCGTGCCCACCACGTCGGAGTCGACCGGCAGATGACGCCGATTGCGGCGGGCCTTGCGGTTGTCCCAGATCAGGAACCAGTCCCCGCCCTTGTTCTTCAGGCAGTCGAGCTTCAGCTCGGCGATCTCGTACGGGCGCCGCCCGGTGTCCCGCAGCAGCTCGTACACGGCCACCGCCATGGCCTTGATCTGTTCGACGGTCATCCGGCCGTGGGTGATGCCGTCGCCGAGGAGGTCGGTGTGCTCGTTGAGCTGTTCGACCACCGACTCCGGGATGGCCTTGCCCGCGTCTTCGTCGTCGGGCACATCCCGCTTGATCGTGTGGGTGCTGTGCCGGGCGAAGCTGGCCGACATCCCGTCCAGATGGCCGGCGGCCCGCCCGTAGTCGAGGACCTTGAAGAAGGACGACAGCAGGCCGCTGCGGTGGGTGGACGACATGGGCTCGCCGTCGAGCTTGGGCAGATGGCGGAACGTTTCCACTACGGCGTTCATGTCGGCGAAGGTCAGCGCGGCCGGGTCCATGCCGCCCCCGGGCCGCATGTCCAGCGCCCGCCCGGCAGCCGAGCACGCCCGGTTGCCCCGGTTCACCTCGGACGTCGTCGGCTTCATTTCGGTGATCCAGCTCACCATGAGCTGCCGAAGCCACGGCTGGCGGATCTCGCTGACATCCAGCGCGATGGGCCGGTGCGTCGGCTTCCCGTGAGTGCCCCGCACGCCGAGTTCGGACAGGTCCAGGACCAGCCGGTCGGCGGGGTCCATGCCCTTGAACCGGTCGAACGCGGCCGTCACGACGCGGCGGGTCTCCCGGATCAGGGAGTCCACGTTCGACTGGGACGGCCGCGGAAGCCGCCCGGCGCCGTCCGCGGTGAAGGTCTCCACCTCCTCGCCCAGATGGGCGACCGCCTGCCGGACCGCGACCGGATCGATTTTCTGCCCCCGGGCGTCCCGCTGCTGGAGCGCGTAGAGGACTTCCGCCCGCGCCACCGGGTGCAGGGGCGCGAGGGAGAACTGGTGGATGTTGAGGAACGGCGCCTGGCTCTCGGCCCACTGCGGCGGAACCGTATCCGGTGTCCCGGGATGTGCCTCCAGGTGGTGCTTCCACCGCTTCGTGTGCACCGAGCACAGCCCTCTCGGCGCCCGCGCGTCGTACCGGCAGGCCGGCACCAGACACGCCGGAGCCGGGCTGTAGGGCTCCTGGCGTGCGATCCACTCCTCCAGGCTGGACTCCTGCGAGCGGTCCATGGCCTCGCGCCACAGCGAGGAATGCGCGTTGCACAGCCCCCACAGGGTCGTCTCCCGCGGGCACTCGCCCACCCGGCACCGGGTGCGTTCCCCGTCGATGACCCGGTTGCGGTCCGGCACGTAGAGGGCCCGGAACTCCTTCGCGGGCAGATCGCTGACCCGCCACGCCTTCTCGCAGGTCGCGCACAGGCCCCGGGCCCGGCACAGCCCCTCACAGGCAGCCGTCTGGCACCGGTAGACCACCGTCCCCCGGTGTTCCACGTCCCCCGTGAACAGACGCGTTCCGCCGTCCCACTCCCCGGGCCGCCAGGCGGGATCGATGCGCTCGGCCAGCCATCCGGCCCACTCCTCCCGCACCGCGGGCGCCATCTGGGCGCCGGTGCCCTCCGCGTGCAGCGGGACGATGTTCCCCCTCGCCGTCACGGACGGTCCGCCTTCTTCAGAGCCGCCATCTTCTCCACGGCGTCGCGCAGTTCCTGGTCTGTGGCGTGGGTGTACCGGTCCATGGAGTGGGGCGACTGATGGCCCGCCATGTTCTGCACCACGTCCCGGTCCGTACCCTCACGAATCCAGCGTGTGATCGCGGAGTGCCGGAGCATGTGCGGCCGGGCGTGGAAGCCCGCCCGCCTGGCGAGCCGGGTGAACAGCTCGTACGTGCTCGGGTACTTCATCGCCTCGCCCAGCGGGGCCCGGAAGAGGTTCACGAAGACCATGTCGCAGTCCGCCGCCGCCTCGACCGCGTCCCGCTCGTACTGGTAGTCCGCGTACAGGGCCACCGTGTCGGCCGCGACCGGTATCCACCGGGGGAAAGGCGACTTGGCGTACGCGCCGTTGGTGTTCCGGCGGCGCCGCACATGCACATGCGGCCCCGCGACCTTGCAGCCGAGCGAGGAGGAGTCGGGCAGGAAGTGCATGTCCTCCCGCCGCAGCCCCAGAGCCTCCCCGATCCGCATCCCGGTCACCGCCAGGAGCGCGATCAGGAACCGGTCACGGGCATGGGCCGTGAGATCGAGCAGGTGCCCGATCTCCTCGTCCGACAGCCACTCGTAGCCCGGCACCGCGACGCGGTACTTGATCGTCCTGGCCTGCACCGTCAGGTGCTGGCCCTCCTCGCCCGCGTCGAACCCGGGCGGCGTGAACCGGAGGAACTTCGGCTGGACGAGCTGGCTCACGATCGTCGGCGGCACCCAGCCCTGGAGTGAACACCAGGCCAGGAACTCGCCGATGGTGCCCATGATCGCGTTGGCCGTGCCCTCGCTCCGGTACCTCGGCTCGCCCCCCGGCCGACGGCGGCGCGACGGCAACGGCTCATCGACCAGCCACCGCATCATCGCCAGCAACTGGGAGAACGACGGGCAGGACCAGTCGATGCCTTTCTCCGCGCAGTACGACAGATACAGGGCAATCCGTCCCGAATAGGTCCGCTCGGTGTTGTACGAGCGCCCCGCACCCCGGAGGCCCGCCAGATAGGCGCACCCCTCGACATGGAGTTCGAAGGACTCGTTCACCACGACCCAGTAGGCCGTCCCATCGGCGGAGATTGCCCGCTCTGCCCGGAAGCTCCGGTCCAGCACAGTAGACGTGACCAACGTGCCTAACACCCCTTGGATATCGTTAAGGCAAGTTGGAATCTACTGTACTTGCCTCACGTAACAGAAGGTCTTGAGGCACCCAAGATAACGACGGTCCCCATGGCGTACTCGGACGTCGTCATGCCACTGTCGCCGCGCATGCGCGGGAACAGCCGACGACGGACTGCGTTGATCATGTCGAACTCCTGACGTGAGCTGGGTCGGTTGTGGACGGGAGCGGGGTCAGCCGCGGTTCAGAAGGCCGGTGGCCAGGCCGAGGACGACCGGGGCCACGCCGACCACCAGGAACGCGGGCAGGAAGCACAGCCCCACCGGCGCGGTGATCAGGACCTGGGCCTTGCGGGCACCGGCGACCGCCGTTCGGGTGCGCGCGGCACGGAGTCGGTGCGCCAGCCGGGAGATCGACTCCGCGGCGGGGGCGCCGGTGGAGTCCGCCCGCGCCAAGCAGCGGGCCAGCTCCGTCGCGCCCGGGACGGTGGCGAACCCACCCCACGCCTGGGACGGTTCGCCGCCGAGCCGGAGCTCGGCCGCCGTCCGTATCAGCCGCTCGCCGACCGGCCCGGGCAGGGACTCCCCGACCGCTGCCGCCGCCTCGCGCGGCCCCGCCCCCGCCGAGGCACAGGCCGCCAACAGATCGGCGGCGAGCGGAAGCTGGCGGCCCGCCACGGCGTCGCGCTCGGGAACTTCGGCCGTCACGCGGGTGCGTTGCCAGCGGTGCACGGCTCCGGCGGCTACCAGCCCGATGACACAGCCGAGCGCTCCGTCCACGAGGACGTACCCCAGGAGCAGCGCCCCCAGCGGCGGGGCCCAGCGCCCGGCCAACGACCGGTGGGGAAGCCGCGGGCGGCGTCGGACGGGCGCCTCCTTCCGCAGTTCCTCGATGCGCAGCCGCGCCCGGCGCTCCCTCCGGTGGGCGACGAGGAGGGCGAGGGCATGGGCGGCCAACAGGAGCGGGACGGCCACGGAACACAGGCGCACCGTGCTGCTCACGGCTGCCCCTTCCGCGCGCCCCGCACGATCCGGGCGGCCCAACAGATCCCGGCCGTCTCCAGCGCGGCGCCACCCAGGAGGCACAACAGGCCCGCGGGGGTGTGCAGCAGGACGCGTAAGGGATCGGCTCCGACGGCTGTGCCGATACCCAGGGCCGCGACCGGCAGGAGAGCCAGCAGGACGGCCGTGGAGCGCGCGCCGGCCAGTTGGGCGCGCAGATCCTCCTCCTGCTCCCGTTCGGCCCGCAGAGCGGCTTCCAGGCGGTCCAGGCCGGCCGCCAGGCCCGCTCCTCCGTCGACGGCCACGCTCCAGCAGGCTGCGACGCCGGCAAGTCCTTCCGCGCCCGGCTCCCCGGCCGCGTACCGCAGGGCGGCCGGGACGTCGCCCCCGAAGCGGGCCGCGGCCACGACCGCCGGCTCGGCCTCCCCCAGCGCCCGACCCGCTCCCGCGGCATGCACCAGCGCCTGCCCCGGCTGGAGACCTGCCCGCAACTCCGCGGCCACCGAGCCGCACAGGGCGATGACCTCGTCGGCACGGCGGTCCCGCGCCTGTGCCTCAGCGCGCCCACGCAGCCGCCGACGCACCAATGGGATCGCCACCGCGCCCGCGACCAGCGGCAGCAGGGACCGGCCGACGACCGCGAGCAGCACCGCCACCGGGACGCACCACCACTCCCGCCCCACCCGGGCCACCAGCCCAAGTCGCCGCCACGACCACCTCGGCGGCGTCTTCGCGGCACCGCCGCCGGCGAGCACCAGCCGCGCCCGCGCCGCGGCCCGGCTTCGACCGTCCGCCAGCAGCAGGGCTGCCGCCCCCGCGCACAGGGCCGCCGCGTGCGCCGGCTCCAGGGCCCTCATGACCCGTCCCCGATCAGCGACCGCAGCCGTGCCCAACCCCGCTCCTGGGTGAAGGCGTCCTTGCTGCGGCGCAGCGCGGGCACGGTCACCACGAACCCGGCCCGGTCGCGCTCCAGGACGTGCACCTCGGCGATGCGCCGCCGGCCGTCCCGGTCCCGGGCGAGATGAATCACCATCGCGAGGGCCGCGGCCAACTGGCTGTGGAGGGCAGCGCGGTCAAGCCCGGCGGCGGTCCCGAGGGCTTCGAGCCGGGCCGGGACGTCCGCCGCGGCGTTCGCATGGACCGTGCCGCAGCCGCCGTCGTGCCCGGTGTTGAGCGCTGCCAGCATGTCCGCGACCTCCTCGCCACGGACCTCGCCGACGACGAGCCGGTCCGGGCGCATTCGCAGCGCCTGGCGCACCAGGTCCCGCAGGGTGACCCGGCCGGCGCCTTCCTGATTGGGCGGGCGGGACTCCAGGCGCACCACGTGCGGATGGTCGGGCCTCAGCTCCGAGGAGTCCTCCGCCACGACGATCCGTTCGTGCTGCCCCACGAGGCCGAGCAGTGTCGACAGGAGGGTCGTCTTGCCGGTCCCGGTGCCGCCGCTGATCAGGAACGACAGCCGGGCGTCGACCAGGGCCCGCAGGATCCGGTCCCCGCCGGGCGGCACGGTGCCCGCCGCGACCAGTTCCGCGACGGAGAACGCCCGGGGCCGCACCACCCGCAGCGACAGGAAGGTCGAGTCGACGGCCACCGGAGGGATCACGGCGTGCATCCGGGTGCCGTCGGGCAGTCGGGCGTCGACCCACGGCCGGGCGTCGTCCAGCCGTCGGCCGGCCACCGCGGCGAGACGCTGGGCCAGTCGGCGCACCGATCCCTTGTCGGCGAAGGTGACGTCGGACAGCTCCAGACCTCGCCCCCGGTCCACCCACACCCGGTCGGGCGACGACACCAGCACGTCCGTCACATCGGGGTCGGCCAGCAGCGGCTCCAGGGGGCCGGTGCCCACCAGCTCGCACCGCAGGGACTCCGTGCCGCCGAGGACCTCCGCATCGCCCAGCAGCCGCTCCTGCGCCCGCAGGGCGACCGCGACCCGGGCCGGGGTCGGGTCCGCCCCGCTCTCCGCGAGGCGCCGTCGCACGGCTTCCAGCAGTCCCGTGCTCATGAGACCGCGTCCTCTGCCAGCGCACGGTCCCAGAAGGCGGTGCAGAAGCGGGCGAGGGGGCCGGCCGTGCCACCCGGGGGCGCTCCGGCGTCCAAGACGTACGGAAGCCCGGCCTCCCAGGGCAGCTCACCGGCGAGGGGCAGCCCGAGGGAGGTCGCGATCCACTGCTCGTCGAGCCCGGTGGCGTACGGACCGCGGGTGATCACCCGCAGGTCCTTGAGGATCATCCCGGCCAGCGAGGCGACCCGGTTGGCCGCGGCGACCGCGCGCAGCTCGCCGGGGACGACCAGCAGCCCGAGGTCCAGCTGGGCCAGCACCTCCACCGCGCCCTCGTCGAAGCGGCGCGGCAGATCGACCACGACCACTCCACCGCGGCGACGGGCCGCGGCCAGCACGGACTTCATGGCCGGCGGCGGGACCACAACGGAGTCACCGCGGTCCCAGCTGAGGACCCGGAGCCGGTGCAGCTCCGGCAGGGACTCCTCCAGGGCGCCCCCGGCCACCCGCCCCTTGGAACCGACGAAATCCGGCCACCGCCGTCCTTCGGCGCGCTCGCCACCGAGCAGCACGTCGATGCCTCCGCCGAGGGGATCGCCGTCGACGAGCATGGTGCGCCGGCCGCCCCGCGCGGCGGTGACGGCGAGGGCGCAGGCCAAGGTGGACGCGCCCGCACCGCCCCGCCCGCCGATGACTCCGACGGTCAGCGCCTGCTCCCCGACCCCTTCGACCACGTCGGCGATGCGGTCGACGAGCCAGCCCTCCGCATCGGGCAGGCGCAGCACGGAATCGGCCCCGATCTCGACCGCGTACCGCCACACGGCGGGGTCGTCCTGCTCCCGGCCGACGAGCAGCACCCCGCGCCGGCGCGTGGCACCCCGGCAGTGCACCGCCGCGTCGTCGCCGACGAGGACGAGGGGAGCGGCCTCCCAGCTTCCCCGGCGCTCGGGCATCCGGTGGTGCACGTCCGGCTCGGCTCCGGCGGCGGCGCACAGCCGCAGCAGATCGTCGAGCAGCTCCATGTCCTCGGTGACGATCAGAGGGCCGTCCCGCCGCCCTTCGAGGACCGGGTCCCGGTGCGATGTGATAGATCCAGCCACGATGTCCACCCCTTGATTGCTGCGACCCGCTTCGATAGCGAGATCGGTGATTCCAGACGCCGCGAACTACGCGGGTGGATTCACCGTGCAGCACCCCCGAAAATCGTGTGGATCATGCCGAAAAACTGTGGACAACTCACCACTTGTGAATATCTCGGTCCCCCATACCAGTGACTCCCGCTACGCACCCCTTCCGCTACGCACGGTGACGATGCAGAGTGGCATCGAGCGGTCGCGGATCGAAGTCGCTCGGGAGGGGGAGGGCGAAGTGGATCTCGACACGGGGCGGAACACCCGCCCGGACATGCGACGACCCCCGCCGGGGGGGAGAGCGGGGGTCGTCTCTCCGGCCGGCTCGGGGGGGGAGGAGCCGGTCCGGGTTAGCACGGTCGCGAACGATCCGTGACTTCCATGGTGTACCCGAGAGCCTTCTCAGGCAAACCCACACGCCCGAGCAGTACGCCGAATGGCGGGCACCTATGCTCAACTCGTGGAAAACCACTCCTTGCCTCGCACAGCCGCGTTCTTTGACCTGGACAAGACGGTCATTGCGAAGTCTTCGACGCTGACCTTCAGCAAGTCCTTCTACCAAGGCGGCCTGATCAACCGGCGGGCCGTGCTGCGGACCGCCTATGCCCAGTTCGTCTTTCTCGCGGGCGGCGCCGACCACGACCAGATGGAGAGGATGCGCGAGTACCTCTCGGCCCTGTGCAAGGGCTGGAACGTCCAGCAGGTGAAGGAGATCGTCGCCGAGACCCTTCACGACTTGATCGACCCCATCATCTACGACGAGGCGGCCTCCCTCATCGAGGAGCACCACACCGCCGGCCGCGACGTCGTCATCGTGTCCACCTCGGGCGCCGAGGTCGTCGAGCCGATCGGCGAGCTGCTGGGGGCCGACCGGGTCGTCGCGACCCGGATGGTGGTCGGCGACGACGGCTGCTTCACCGGCGAAGTGGAGTACTACGCCTACGGCCCGACGAAGGCGGAGGCCATCCGCGAACTCGCCGAGTCGGAGGGATACGACCTCTCCCGCTGTTACGCCTACAGCGACTCCGTCACCGACGTTCCGATGCTGGAGTCCGTCGGCCACCCCTATGCGGTGAATCCGGACCGGGGGCTGCGCCGGGAAGCGACCGCTCGGGACTGGCCGATTCTGGTCTTCAATCGACCGGTCCGACTCAAGCAGCGGTTGCCCGCGTTCTCCATGCCGCCGCGCCCCGCGCTGGTGGCGGCAGCCGCGGTGGGCGCCGCGGCGGCGACCGCCGGGCTCGTCTGGTACGCCAGCCGCCGCAGGAGCGCGGCCCAGGCAGCCGCGGCCCAAGTAATCACCCAGTCCACCCAAGCCCTCGACCGGTTTGCCCGTATTTGAAGTCAAAAGTAAAGAAGTGTGGCGAGGGGTTCCGCTTCACCCCGCGCTGGAGTACAAAGGATTCAACGGCCCGCGAGACCAAGGACATCCGAAAGGATCACCTCAACACGCATGAAGGCCCCACGGACCGAGCATGAAAACCGGGCACCCACGCGACGTCGACCCGTCGAATACGGGCCAGCCGCACCAGGCGAGGGCAGCAGTACCCGGCCTGATGGGCACATCATCGAGGACGCTTGGTAACTCGGCGGACATGCCAGCGGCGGTACCAGAACCGGTACCGCCGCAACCTTGTTCCGGGCAGGAATTCCCGAGTGCCGCGTATGCGCCCCCGAAGGGGACCCGTAAGCGAAGGAGCCGTCAGGCGGCACCGCGCTGGAGCGCCTCGCAGACCGCCGTCGACTCGCGCGCACCCAGTTCCACCGAGCGTCCGCAGTACGCGATCCAGGCCGCCATGCCCTCCGACGTCCCCGACAGATAGCCGTCGAAGGCGGTGACGTACGCGTCCGCCCCCTGCTCCGCGTGCCCGACCTCGGCCGGGCAGATGGCCTTGGGGTCCAGCCCGCTGCCGATCAGCACGATCCGTTCGGCGGCCCGCGCCACCAGGCCGTTGGACGAGCCGAAGGGCCGCAGCGCGAGCAGTTCGCCGTGCACGACAGCCGCGCTCACCAGCGCCGGGGCCGAAGTGCCGGCCACGATCAGCTCCGCCAGCCCCTCCAGTCGACCGTTGACCTCGTCGGCGTCCGGCAGCGGAGCGTCGATCAGGGGCTCGTCGACCGATTCGCCCGCCAGCCGCGGACGGCCCACGGTCTCGTCGGCCGCGCCCCCGCTGGCCGCGACCAGGTGCAGCCGGGCCAACACCCGCAGCGGCGACTGCCGCCACACGGACAGCAGTTGCCCCGCCTCGGCGGTCAGCCGCAGGGCCGCACCGACCGCGAGGGCCTGCGGGTCCGCACCGAAGTCGGTGCGCCTGCGGACCTCCTCCAGCGCCCAGTCGGCGCCGGCGAGGGCGGCCGAGCCGCGCGCCCCGCGCAGCGCCGCCTCCGACGTGACCTCGTTGCTGCGCCGCCGCATGATCCGGTGCCCGTAGACCCGGTCGATCGACGTGCGCACGGCACCCACGGAACCGGCGACGCCCGACAGCGCACCGAGGGCCGCCAGCGGGTCGGTCGAGGAGGCGGGCATGGCATTCGTGCTCATAGACATGGAGGCTACGCGCCCACGGCGCACGCCCCTCCTTCGAGTGGTCTTCCCCATACAGCTTGACAACAACAGGCAACCGTGCGGCTACCCTAGGTGAACATGAAGATCGCTTTCGTAGGGAAGGGCGGCAGCGGGAAGACCACGCTGTCCTCGCTCTTCATCCGCCATCTGGCCGCTGGCGAGTCCGCCGTCATCGCGGTGGACGCGGACATCAATCAGCACCTGGCCGCAGCGCTGGGGCTCGATGACGAACAGGCCGCCGCGCTACCCGCGATGGGCGCGCACCTGCCATTGATCAAGGACCATCTGCGGGGCGCCAACCCCCGGATCACCTCGGTCGAAACCATGATCAAGACCACACCTCCCGGCGAGGGTTCACGACTGCTGCGCGTGCGCGAGGACAACCCCGTCTACGACGCCTGCGCCCGTACGGTCCGGCTCGACGGCGGAGAGGTCCGACTGATGGCGACCGGCCCCTTCACCGAGTCGGACCTGGGCGTGGCCTGCTACCACTCCAAGGTCGGCGCGGTGGAGCTGTGTCTGAACCACCTGGTCGACGGGGCGGACGAGTACGTCGTGGTGGACATGACCGCGGGCTCGGACTCGTTCGCCTCCGGGATGTTCACCCGGTTCGACATGACGTTCCTGGTGGCCGAGCCGACGCGCAAGGGGGTCTCCGTGTACCGCCAGTACAAGGAGTACGCACGGGACTTCGGAGTCGCGCTGAAGGTCGTCGGCAACAAGGTCCAGGGTCAGGACGACCTCGACTTCCTGCGCTCCGAGGTCGGGGACGACCTGCTCGTGACGTTCGGGCACTCCGACTGGGTGCGTGCGATGGAGAAGGGGCGCCCGCAGCGCTTCGACCTGCTGGAGGCGGACAACCGCGCGTCCCTGGAGGTCCTGGAGCGCACCGCCGCGGCGATGTACGCGCAGCGCGACTGGGCCCGCTACACCAGTCAGATGGTGCACTTCCACCTGAAGAACGCGGAGAGTTGGGGGAACGCGAAGACGGGCGCCGACCTGGCGGCCCAGGTCGACCCCGCCTTCGTCCTCGGAGAACAGGCGGTGGGCGCGGGCTCGCCGCTGCCGGCCTGACCGCGGATGTGGTGCCAGGGGCCACGGGCCCGCCGAACGGATCGGCGGGCCCGGCGCCCCCACGACCGAAGCCCTCACACCCCAAGCCCTCACGGCCGAAGCGACCGCCGCCTTCCGTACCAATGTCTTCGACCGGGGGCGCCCCGACCGACGGCGCCCCGACCGACGACCTCGGTGCCGGGGCGCCCCGCGATCATCACGCGCCGCCGCTCCCGTCCCCGCCCTCGTCCTCACGTACCGCTGCTTCGCTTCCCCCGGCTGCCGCGTCGCCGTCCGCCGGGCCCTCCCCGCTCCCGCCCGCCTTCGCGTCCTGCGCCGGACCGGCCGCTGCGCCGCCCGTTCCGGCGGGGCTCGCCTTCGAACCCGCCGGCTGCGCGGCCAAGAAAGCCGGCCACCCCTCCGCCGGCGCCTCGCCGACCTTGAGGTTCCGCAGCTTCGCGACCACCTTCGGGTCCTGCGCGTCGAGCCAGTCGACGAGCTGCTTGAAGGACAGGCACTGCACGTCCTTCTTCACGCACACGGTGGCGATGGTGTCCTCGATGGCGCGCATGTACGTGCCGCCGTTCCAGGACTCGAAGTGGTTGCCGATGATCAGCGGGGCGCGGTTGCCGTTGTACGCACGGTCGAACGCCTGGACGAGGCCGTCGCGCATCTGCCGGCCCCAGTACTCGTGCTGGGCGGGGTCGCCCTTGACCGTCCCGGACTGGTTGACCATGAAGTTGTAGTCCATGGACAGGGTCTCGAAGCCGCGCCCGGGGAAGGGCACCATCTGGAGGCCGAGGTCCCAGACGCCCAGCTCCTTCTCCGGCCAGATCTGGTCGTTGATGCCGCTGGTGTCGTAGCGGAAGCCCAGCTCGCTGGCGGCCTTCACGAAGTTCTTGCGGCCCTCAAGGCAGGGGGTGCGGGCGCCGATGAGTTCCTTGTCGTAGTCGAAGGGGAGCGCCTCGACATCGCTGAGGCCGGAGTTCGTCTTCCAGTTCTTCACGAACGCCTTGGCCTGTTTGATCTCGCTCTTCCACTCCTCCACCGACCACGTGTCGCCGCCCCCTTCCGGGCCGCAGAAGTGCCCGTTGAAGTGGGTGCCGACCTCATTGCCCTCAAGCCAGGCGCCGCGCAGCTCCCGCACGGTGTCCTTGATGCCCTGGACGTCATTGAAACCGATGTCGGAACGTCCCGCGTCATGCTTCGGCGGTAGATAGAGGGAACCTTTCTCCTCAGGCAGGAGATACACCCCGCTCAGGAAGTACGTCATCGTCATGTCGTACTTCCTGCCGACGTCGCGGAAGTGGGAGAAGAGTTTCTGACTGTCCTCGCCAGCACCGTCCCACGAGAACACGACGAATTGCGGCGGCTTCTGCCCGGGCTTCAACCGCTTGGGCTTGAGCTGCTTGGGCTGGGCCCCGGTGAACGAGGTCGAGCCGTCGCCGATCATCCGTGGGGCGGCCTTGGGCGCGGGGCCCTCCTTGGCCGGTGGCGTCTTCTCCTTGTCGCCCTGACCCACGAGGGAGCAGCCGGCCAGCCCTGCGATCAGCGCGGTGGCCGCCGCGCCCGCGGCGGCCCTCTGTGTGACGGCCTTCATCCCGCCCACCTCTTTCATATGACTTTGTGTTTTTATGACTGGCTCTAACCGAGTCGACAAAGTCGCACCGAGGCGCCGACAAAGAGGGCGTGACGGGCCGCACTAACCCCACTAATCACCGGAACGGGTGAAAGATTGACCTATCTGCCTTGCCCCCTCGCCAAGGCTCTTTACCCTCCATTACGATCAATTTACTGAGCGTTGAATATCCCGCCACTGAATGCCGTGACTCACGGCCGCGCCCCCACATTCCGCGACCGCGCTGCCCGGAGGAGACGGGAACCATGCCTGCTTGCGTCCCCGCCAGCACCGACCCCCCGCCCGGGGGCCCCCGCAAGTACCGCGCCACCTTCAAGAACCGCTTCACGATCGCCGGAGCGGACCTGTCGGCGTCCATCTCGGTGTTCCTGATCGCGCTGCCGCTCTCCCTCGGCATCGCGCTCGCCACCGGCGCGCCCCTCCAGGCCGGGTTGGTCGCCGCCGCCGTCGGCGGGATCGTGGCCGGTAGGTTCGGCGGCTCACCGCTCCAGGTGGCCGGTCCGGCAGCTGGCCTCACCGTGGTCACCGCCGACCTGATCCATCAGTACGGATGGCGGATGACCTGTGCCATCACCGTTCTCGCCGGCCTGGCCCAACTGGGCCTCGCAGCCCTAAGGGTGGCCCGCTCGGCCCTCGCGGTCAGCCCTTCGATCGTGCACGGCATGCTCGCCGGCATCGGCGTCACGATCGCCCTGGCGCAGTTCCACATCGTGCTCGGCGGCACCCCGGAGAGCTCCGCGCTCGGCAATGTCCTCGCGCTCCCTGACCAGTTGGCCGACCTGCACACCGACGCCGTCACGGTCAGCGCGCTCACCATCGCGGTCCTGCTGCTCTGGCCGCGCATCCCGGGACGGGCGGGACGCATCGCCCGTACGGTCCCCGCGGCGCTCGTCGCCGTGTCCGGGGCGACCGCGCTCGGCATGGTCGCCGGGCTGCGCCTGCCGCGCGTCGACCTGCCCTCCTGGAGCAGCCACGCCCTTCCACAACTGCCCGAGGGGCCGGTGCTGGGCCTCGTCGCCGCCGTCGTCACGATCACGCTGGTCACCAGCGTGCAGTCGCTGCTCTCGGCCGTCGCCGTCGACAAACTCCTGGCCAAGCGGACGCAGACGGCTCAGGGCGCGTCCCAAGCGCACGTCCCCCGGTCGAACCTGGACCGCGAACTGGCCGGCCAGGGCGCGGCGAACATCGTCTCCGGGGCACTCGGCGGGCTGCCGGTCGCCGGGGTCGCGGTGCGGACCGTGGCCAATGTGTCCGCGGGAGCGGTCAGCCGGCGCTCCACCATGCTGCACGGCCTGTGGATCGTCCTCGCAGCCCTGCTGCTGGTGCCCGTGCTCGACCTGATCCCGCTGGCCGCGCTCGCCGCGCTGGTGATGGTGGTCGGCGTCCAGATGGTCAGCATCACCCATCTGCGGGCCGTCAGGCGGAACCGCGAAATGCTGGTCTACGTGGTGACGTTGGCGTCCGTCGTCGCCGCCGGGGTGCTGGAGGGCGTTGCCGTCGGGATCGCGGTGGCGGTGGCGGTTTCGCTGCACCGGCTGACCCGCACCCGGATCACCGAGGACGCCTGCGATGACGTTCACCGGATCAGCGTGCGAGGCCAGTTGACCTTCCTCGCCGTGCCGCGACTGACCCGGGCCCTTGGCCAGGTGCCCCGAGGTGCCGACTGCGTGGTCGAGTTGGACGGCTCCTTCATGGACCACGCCGCGCACGAAGCGCTGCACGACTGGCAGACGTCCCACAAGGCCCGCGGCGGGACGGTGGAGTTCACCGGCCGGGCCGGCGGCCGGATCAGCGAACCCGCCGTCGAGAGCGACGGGTGCTGCCGCCCCTGGACCCCCTGGCGCAACCACCACTGCGACGACATCCCGCAGCCCGCCACGGCCGGGCGCGGGCTCGCGGACGGCATCGGCTCCTTCCAGCGCAACACGGCTCCGCTGGTGCGCGGCGAGTTGGCGCGGCTGGCCCGGGAGGGGCAGCGGCCCTCCCAGCTCTTCCTCACCTGTACGGACTCCCGGCTGGTCACCAGCATGATCACGGCGAGCGGCCCGGGCGACCTCTTCACCGTGCGCAACATGGGGAACCTGGTCCCGCTGCCGGGCGACGAGAGCGGGGACGACTCCGTGGCCGCCGCGATCGAGTACGCCGTCGACGTGTTGGGCGTGGACTCCATCACCGTGTGCGGGCACTCGGGCTGTAGCGCCATGCAGACGCTGATGGGCGCGGCGCACGACGGCGCGCGGACGCCGCTCCAGCGGTGGCTGCGCCACGGGCAGCCCAGCGTGGCGCGGTTGGCGCGCGGTGACAGCTCCGTGGCCCGACTCTCGGGCCAGTTGCCCGGTGACGAGGTGGAGCAGCTGTGTCTGACCAACGTGGTCCAGCAGCTCGACCACCTGCGCGCCCACGAGTCGGTGTCGCGTCGGCTCGCCGAGGGCACCTTGCGGCTGCACGGCATGTACTTCCACGTCGGCGAGGCCCAGGCGTATCTGTTGGCAAAGGGCGACGACGGGGCGTTCGCACCGGTCTTCGACCGAGTGGCGCCTTCCGGCTCCCCACTGGTGCCCGTCCAGGCATCGGCGCAGACCCGAGCGCAAACAGGAGGACAGACCCGCGTGCCGGCCCGAGCCCAGATGCGCGTACAGACCCGCGTGCAGGCGCTCGTACGCGCATCAGCGCAGACCCCGTCACAGGTGCCAGCACAGGCGCAAGCGCAGACACCGCCACCGACCTCGGCACCGGCGCCGGACCGGGAGTCCGCGCAGACATCCGCGCGGACATGGATACGGAACTGACCGCAGCCGCCCCGGGGCTCCCCCGGCCCGGCCGCGAAAATTGCGTCTCCCGCAGTTGAACCGACCGGCGCTCGCATCCGTGGAAGGGTGTGGTGCCTCCTCTCCGCCGCCCGGAGAGGAGGCACCACACGACACGCCGGACGCACACCGGAGGATCCCGCGCGCGCCCGAGCCCACACCGGGTAAAAGCCTGGACAGGTCTAAACCATTTGTCGGAAGGCTCTTGTCACCCGGCTCTTCGGCTGATGAGCTATGGCCCGGGCCACAGAGCCCCCGGGACACAGAGCCATTTGAGGACGCCCTGGGAAAGGGAGATGTCGTGAGCAACGAAAGCCTGGCCAACCTGCTGCGTGAAGAGCGGCGGTTCGCACCGCCGGCCGCGCTCAGCGCGGACGCCAACGTCACGGCTGAGGCGTACGAGCAGGCCAAGGCAGACCGGCTCGGCTTCTGGGCCGAGCAGGCGCGAAGGCTCACCTGGGCCACCGAGCCGACCGAGACCCTCGACTGGAGCAACCCGCCCTTCGCGAAGTGGTTCGCCGACGGCAAGCTCAACGTGGCGTACAACTGCGTCGACCGCCACGTCGAGGCGGGCCACGGCGACCGGGTCGCCATCCACTTCGAGGGCGAGCCCGGCGACAGCCGCTCGATCACGTACGCCCAGCTCAAGGACGAGGTGTCCCGCGCGGCGAACGCCCTGACCGAACTCGGCGTCCGCAAGGGCGACCGGGTCGCGGTCTATCTGCCGATGATCCCCGAGGCCGCCGTGGCGATGCTGGCCTGCGCCCGCATCGGCGCCGCGCACTCCGTGGTCTTCGGCGGTTTCTCGGCCGACGCGGTCGCCTCCCGCATCCAGGACGCCGACGCCAAGGTCGTCATCACCGCCGACGGCGGCTACCGCCGCGGCAAGCCGAGCGCGCTCAAGCCCGCCATCGACGAGGCCGTCACCAAGTGCCCGCAGGTGGAGCACGTGCTGGTGGTACGGCGTACGGGCGAGGAGACGGCGTTCACCGAGGGCCGCGACGTGTGGTGGCACGACGTCGTGGACCGCCAGTCCGCCGAGCACGCGCCCGAGGCGTTCGACGCCGAGCACCCGCTCTTCATCCTCTACACCTCCGGCACCACCGGAAAGCCGAAGGGCATCCTGCACACCTCCGGCGGCTACCTCACCCAGGCCGCGTACACCCACCACGCCGTCTTCGACCTCAAGCCGGAGACCGACGTCTACTGGTGCACCGCGGACATCGGCTGGGTGACCGGCCACTCGTACATCGTGTACGGCCCGCTCGCCAACGGCGCCACCCAGGTGATGTACGAGGGCACCCCGGACACGCCCCACCAGGGCCGGTTCTGGGAGATCGTGCAGAAGTACGGCGTGACGATCCTGTACACCGCGCCGACCGCGATCCGCACGTTCATGAAGTGGGGCGACGACATCCCCGCCAAGTTCGACCTCTCCAGCCTGCGCGTGCTCGGCTCGGTCGGCGAGCCGATCAACCCCGAGGCGTGGATCTGGTACCGCGAGCACATCGGCGGCGGCCGGGCGCCCATCGTGGACACCTGGTGGCAGACCGAGACCGGGGCGATGATGATCTCGCCGCTGCCGGGCGTCACGGAGACCAAGCCCGGCTCCGCGCAGCGCGCGCTGCCCGGCATCTCGGCCACCGTCGTGGACGACGATGCCAACGAGGTCCCGAACGGCGGTGGCGGCTACCTCGTCCTCACCGAGCCGTGGCCCTCGATGCTGCGCACCATCTGGGGCGACGACCAGCGCTTCATCGACACGTACTGGTCCCGCTTCGAGGGCAAGTACTTCGCGGGTGACGGCGCGAAGAAGGACGACGACGGCGACATCTGGCTGCTCGGCCGCGTCGATGACGTCATGCTCGTCTCCGGCCACAACATCTCGACCACCGAGGTCGAGTCGGCGCTGGTCTCCCACCCGAAGGTCGCCGAGGCGGCGGTCGTCGGTGCTGCCGACGAGACGACCGGTCAGGCCATCGTCGCCTTCGTGATCCTCCGCGGCACCGCGACGGAGGACGAGAACCTGGTCTCCGAGCTGCGCAACCACGTCGGCGCCACCCTCGGCCCGATCGCCAAGCCGAAGCGGATCCTGCCGGTGGCGGAGCTGCCGAAGACCCGCTCCGGCAAGATCATGCGGCGGCTGCTGCGCGACGTCGCCGAGAACCGTCAGGTCGGAGACGTGACGACGCTCAGCGACTCGTCGGTGATGGACCTCATCCAGTCCAAGCTGCCCAGCTCGCCCTCCGAGGACTGAGGGGGCTGAGAGGACTGATCGGCACCGCGGTACGCCTCCGGCACCGCGGTACGCCGTCCCAGTGACGGGCGGTCGCCCGCGCCACAGCCGCGCGGGCGACCGCCCGTCACTGCTGTTCCGCCCCTCCGAAACCCCGCCAGTACCCCTCCGACGTGCGAAAACTCCTCGAAGATCTAGAGTGGGAAGCACGCCGGATGCGCCCTTGCGCCCGTTGGGTAGAGTAAGGACTGCGTCAAGAACGCGACAAATACCTGAGGTGCGCCGGGAAGTCTGGTCGGCATGTGCTTTGTCCTGCCCGACTGACCGGAGGTCTTCCGACCATGCCCGCCGCAGCGCCCACCCCCACCCCGCCCCGTAAGTTCCTCGGACGTCTCTCGCTGCCCGAGCGCACCTTCGTGGTGAACGCGCTGCGCACCGAGACCGTCGGCGGCGTACTGCTCCTGCTGGCCGCGATAGCCGCGCTGATCTGGGCGAACACCCCGCTGGGCGACAGCTACGAGTCGGTGCGCAGCTTCCACATAGGCCCGGAGTCCCTCGGTCTCGACCTCTCCATCCAGCACTGGGCGGCCGACGGACTCCTCGCCATCTTCTTCTTCGTCGCCGGCATCGAGCTCAAGCGCGAACTCGTCGCCGGTGAGCTGCGTGACCCCAAGGCCGCCGTGCTCCCCGTCGTCGCCGCGATCTGCGGCATGGCGGTCCCCGCGCTCGTGTACTTCGTCACCGCCTCCGTGGGCGGCGGTGACACCAAGGGCTGGGCCGTCCCGACCGCCACGGACATCGCGTTCGCCCTCGCCGTCCTCGCGGTCATCGGCACCTCGCTGCCGTCCGCACTCCGCGCGTTCCTGCTCACCCTCGCCGTCGTCGACGACCTCTTCGCCATCCTCATCATCGCGGTCTTCTTCACCAGCGACCTCGACTTCGCGGCCCTGGGCGGTGCCGTGATCGGCCTCGCGGTCTTCTGGGTGCTGCTGCGCAAGGGCGTCCGCGGCTGGTACGTGTACGTCCCCCTCGCCCTGGTCATCTGGGGCCTGATGTACAACAGCGGCGTGCACGCCACCATCGCCGGCGTCGCCATGGGCCTGATGCTGCGCTGCACCCGCCGCGAGGGCGAGGAGCACTCCCCCGGTGAGCACGTCGAGCACCTGGTCCGCCCCGTCTCCGCCGGCCTCGCCGTGCCGCTGTTCGCGCTCTTCTCCGCCGGAGTCCTCGTCTCCGGTTCGTCGATCGGCCGGGTCTTCACCCAGCCCGAGACGCTGGGCGTGGTCCTCGGCCTGGTGCTCGGCAAGGCGGTCGGCGTCTTCGGCGGCACCTGGCTCGCGGCCCGCTTCACCCGCGCGGAGCTGAACGAGGACCTCGCCTGGCCCGACGTCTTCGCCGTCGCCACGCTCGCCGGCATCGGCTTCACGGTCTCCCTCCTCATCGGCGAACTCGCCTTCGCCGGCGACCCGGCGCTCACCGACGAGGTGAAGGCCGCGGTGCTGATCGGCTCGTTGATAGCGGCGGTGATGGCGGCGGTCCTGCTCAAGCTGCGCGTACGCAAGTACCAGGCGCTGTACGAGGCGGAGGAGCGCGACGAGGACCAGGACGGCATCCCCGACGTGTACGAGGAGGGCGACCCCGCGTACCACGCGCGCATGGCGGAGATCTACGAGAAGAAGGCGGCCGAGCACCGGCGCCTGGCGGAGGAGGCCGCACTCCTCGACGGCACGGGCGCAGGGGCACCGCGCACGGGCAGCGACCGTCCGGCATGATGCAGGTGGGCGCCGTACGGAGGGGGCGTCCCGGAAGCCGCAGGAGAGAGAGGGAGCAGCGATGAGCGACCCCGGCAGCAGTGCCGAGCGCAGCATCGGACAGCTGGTCGCCACGGCGACCGCCGAGATGTCCGCACTGGTGCACGACGAGATCGCCCTGGCGAAGGCGGAACTGCGACAGGACGTCAAGCGGGGTGCCACCGGTGCGATCGCGATCAGCATCGCGGGCGTGTTCCTGCTCTTCTCGCTGCCGGTGTTCAGCTTCGCGGCGGCGTACGGCATCCACAACCTGGGGCTCGGCCTGGCCTGGTCGTTCCTGATCGTGGGCGGCGCGTTCGTGCTGCTCGCCGTGGTGCTGGCGCTGCTGGCCGTCGCCAAGTTCAAGAAGGTCAAGCCGCCGGAGAAGTCCATCGCTTCGGCCAAGCAGACGGCGGCCGTGCTCCAGAACGTCAAGCCGCACCCCCGGCCGGAGCTGGACCGGAAGCCGGCGCTGCCGGCGGCAACGGAGCGCGAGCTCAGCCGGCGCTGAATCGGGTGTCGAACCGGCCCCGGGTCGGCGTCGCGCCCTTGTCGACGCCGCGTCGGGCGCCCCGGTGTGGCACGCTCGGGGCATGACGGCCCCTGACTCCGGTCCCGGCAGCCCCGTGCGCATCGACGGCCCCTGGACCCATCGCCACGTGGCGGCCAACGGCGCGCGCTTCCACATCGCGGAGATGGGCGACGGGCCGCTGGTGTTGCTGCTGCACGGCTTCCCGCAGTTCTGGTGGGCCTGGCGGCACCAACTGCCGGCGCTCGCCGACGCCGGTTTCCGTGCGGTGGCGATGGACCTGCGGGGCGTCGGCGGCAGCGACCGCACGCCCCGCGGCTACGACCCGGCGAACCTGGCGCTCGACATCACGGGCGTGGTGCGCTCCCTCGGGGAGCCGGACGCGGCGCTCGTCGGGCACGACCTGGGCGGCTACTTGGCGTGGACGGCCGCGGTGATGCGGCCGAAGCTGGTGCGCCGGCTGGCCGTCGTCTCGATGCCGCACCCGCGGCGGTGGCGCTCGGCGATGCTCTCGGACTTCGCGCAGACCCGCGCCGGCTCGTACGTGTGGGGCTTCCAGCGCCCCTGGCTGCCGGAGCGTCGGCTCGTCGCGGACGACGGGGCGCTGGTGGGCGAGTTGATCAGCAGTTGGTCGGGGCCGAAGCCGCCGGACGACGCGGTGCTGGACACCTACCGCCGGGCGATGTGCATCCCGTCGACCGCGCACTGCTCGATCGAGCCGTACCGGTGGATGGTGCGTTCGCTGGCGCGCCCCGACGGGATCCAGTTCAACCGCCGCATGAAGCGGCCGGTGCGGGTCCCGACGCTCCATCTGCACGGCTCGCTCGACCCGGCGATGCGCACGCGCAGCGCCGCGGGCTCGGGTGAGTACGTGGAGGCGCCGTACCGCTGGCGGCTCTTCGACGGCCTCGGGCACTTCCCGCACGAGGAGGACCCGATGGCGTTCTCCGCGGAGTTGGTCAACTGGTTGAAGGACCCCGAGCCGGACCGGTGACGCACAGATGTGCGTCGAACGGCCAATTGCCTGATGCATAGGACAATTGACCGCGATTGACCGCACCCAAAGCGGTTACCGACCTTGGGGCCCGGGCAGACGTCCCGGTATGGGCTGGACGTACGACTACGGTGACGCCGCACGCAACCGCCGCCCGGCCGGTGGGCCGGGCTCTCCCGACGGTGACGGTCCGCAGGGCCGGACCCATCAGCACGGGGCGCAGGACATGGGGATTCCCCGGATCCTGCGGCGCCGGGCGCGGTGGATGTCCGCCCGGCTGCGGCATCCGCGCGACTGACCGCGCCCCGGGGCGGAGGCCGTGAGGCCCCGCCCCGGGGCCCTCAGAGCGCGCAGCTGTCCGTGTCGACCTGACGGTTCGCCGTACGGCCCGCCGAGATGTCGTCGGCGATCTCGTCCACGGTCAGGGCGTAGCCGGTGTTCTTGTCGTCGAGCGAGCGGGCGAAGATCACTCCGTACACCTCGCCCTCGGGCGTGAGCAGCGGTCCGCCCGAGTTCCCCTGGCGGACCATCGTGTACAGCGAGTAGACGTCGCGGCGGACCGTGTCGCGGCGGTAGATGTCGGGTCCGTTGGCGTCGATGCGGCCCCGGACGCGCGCGGAGCGGACGTCGTACGCGCCGTTCTCCGGGAAGCCGGCGACGATCGCGCTGTCCCCGGTGCGGGCGTCGGCGTCGGCGAACTTCAACGGCTTGGCGTTCAGCCCGGGCACCTCCAGGACGGCGACGTCCCGGCGCCAGTCGTAGAGGACGACCTCGGCGTCGTACAGCCTGCCCTCACCGCCTATTTGGACGGTCGGCTCGTCGACGCCGCCCACGACGTGCGCGTTCGTCATCACGCGGCCCTTGGCGAAGACGAAGCCGGTGCCTTCGAGGACCTTGCCGCAGCTGTTGGCCGTGCCGACGACCTTGACGATGGACTTCTTCGCGGCTGCGGCCACCGGGCTGCCGACGAGTGTCGGGTCGGGCGCTGCGACGTCGTTGATCGGTTCGTTGGAGAAGGGGCTGAAGACCTGCGGGAAGCCGTTCTGCGCGAGGACGTTGGAGAAGTCGTCGAAGACGGTCGACGCCTGCTCGGGCATCACGCGGGACACCCCCAGCAGCACTTTGGAGCTGCGGACCTCCTTGCCGAGGGTGGGCAGGGTGGTGCCGGCGAGCGCGGAGCCGATCAGCCAGGCGACCAGCAGCATCGCGACCACGTTGACCAGCGCGCCGCCGGTGGCGTCCAGGGCGCGCGCCGGGGTCCAGGTGATGTGCCGGCGGAGTCTGCTGCCGAGGTGGGTGGTGAACGCCTGGCCGATCGAGGCGCAGACGATGACCACGACGACGAAGGCGACGATGGCGCCGGTGGACACCTGCGACTCGTCCGTCAGTTCGTCCCAGAGGATCGGGAGCAGATAGACCGCCAGCAGACCGCCGCCCAGGAAGCCGATCACCGACAGGATGCCGACGACGAAGCCCTGTCGGTAGCCGACGATCGCGAACCACACGGCCGCGAGCAGCAACAGGATGTCGAGCACGTTCACCGTCGTTTGCCTCGCAGTCGCAGTGGGGGTCCCGGCTTCGGCCCCGGAAGCGCGATCCGGCCGTACGGGGAGTCGGTGGCGGCGGTCACGACGCCGGGCGGCGCGCCGTGGCGGGGCACGGCGGGCGCTCCGGAGCAGGGCCAGCCTGTCATGCGTGACGGTCCAGCGGGACCTGCCGGGTGTGGTCCCAGGGCCGCTCCCAGCCGGCGAAGTGGAGGATGCGGTCGATCACTCCGGCGGTGAAACCCCAGACCAGGACGGATTCCACCAGGAAGGCGGGGCCGTTGTGGCCGAGGGGGTGGACGGCGGTGGCGCGGTTGGCCGGGTCCGTGAGATCGGCCACGGGGACGGTGAAGACGCGGGCGGTCTCGGCGGGGTCGACCGCGCCGACGGGGCTGGGGGTGCGCCACCAGCCCAGCACGGGCGTCACGACGTAGCGACTGACCGGGATGTAGAGCCGGGGGAGGGCGCCGAAGAGCTGGACGCCGGCGGGGTCGAGTCCGGTCTCCTCCTGGGCCTCCCGCAGGGCGGCGCGCAGGGGTCCGGTGGTGTTCGGGTCGCCGTCCTCGGGGTCGAGCGCGCCGCCGGGGAAGGCGGGCTGTCCCGCGTGCGAGCGCAGGCTGCCGGCGCGCTCCATGAGCAGCAGCTCGGGCCCGGTGGCGCCTTCGCCGAAGAGGATCAGCACGGCGGACTGCCGGCCGCTGCCGCCCTCGGGCGGGAGGAAGCGGCTGAGCTGGCGTCCCTGGACGGTGTCCAGCACCTTCACGACGGGGTCGAGCCAGGACGGCAGGCCCGCGGTGGAGAGCGTCACCTCGGGGCTCGGCGGGCCGCCGGGGGCCGGGGGCGGGAGCGGGCCCGCGGGGACTCCCGTGGGCGCCGCCGGGTACGTCCCCGGGGGCGTCCCGCCGCTGGGAGCGCGTCCCGACGCGTCCGCGTCGTACGCCTGACCGTCGTGCACATCGGCCTCGCAGAGCCTGCTGGATGTCTCTTCACCTGCGCGCATGGCACCCCCTCGTCCGACAACGCACCGGGGTGCTCAGATCGTTCCGCCGATGATCAGGCGGCCCCGGTGGCTCAGGCGGCCCCCAGAGGCGGGGCGGGGCGGCCCGGGTAGTCCGCGGGCGGGTTCAGCCGCTGCCCGGGCTGGCCCCCCATCTCGTACTTCAGGAGCTTCTTCGCCTTCTCCGGGTCCGTCTCGCCCTCGCCGTACGACGGGCAGAGGTGGGTGATGGGGCAGGCGCCGCAGGCGGGCTTGCGGGCGTGGCAGATCCGGCGGCCGTGGAAGATCACCCGGTGGGAGAGCATGGTCCACTCCGACTTCGGGAAGATCGCGGCGATCTCCGCCTCGACCTTCTCCGGGTCCTCCTGCTCGGTCCACTTCCAGCGGCGGACGAGCCGGCCGAAGTGGGTGTCGACGGTGATGCCGGGGACTCCGAAGGCGTTGCCGAGGACGACGAAGGCCGTCTTGCGGCCGACTCCGGGCAGCTTCACCAGGTCCTCCAGCCGGCCGGGGACCTCACCGCCGAAGTCGTCGCGCAGCGCGGCGGAGAGGCCGAGCAGGGACTTGGTCTTGGCCCGGAAGAAGCCGGTGGGACGGATGACCTCCTCCATCTCCTCGGGCACGGCGGCGGCCATGTCCTCGGGGGTGGGGTACTTCGAGAAGAGTGCGGGGGTGGTCTGGTTCACCCTCAGGTCGGTCGTCTGGGCAGACAGGACCGTGGCCACCAGCAGCTCGAAGGGGTTGCGGAAGTCCAGCTCCGGGTGGGCGTACGAATAGACGTCCGCGAGTTCCCGGTTGATGCGGCGGGCGCGGCGGACCATGGCGAGCCGTGACTCGGGCTTGGCGGACTTGACGGTCCTGGCCCGCTGGACCGTCGCGGCTTTCGTGGCCGGCTTCGTGGCCTTCGCCGCAGCCTTCTTCACCGTCGCCTTCTTCGTCGTCGCCTTCTTCGCCGTCGCCTTCTTCACCGGTGCGACCTTCGCCGTCCCGGCCGGCTTCACTGCGGCCCGCCTGGTCGGTTTCATCTGCTTGGTCGACTTTGCGGCCTGCTGGGTCGTGACGCTCTCCTGCGTCCGCTTGGCGCCCGTCGGAGCCTTCACCTCTGCCACGACCTCCCCCGTCACCGACTCCTCGGAACCCTTCGCGCCCCTCCGCTTTCCGGCCACGACCGAGCCCGCCACACTGCCGGAATTTTCGACATGTGCGACATTTCGGGCACTCGCGGGAGCGTGTTCGCCCACAGCGGAATTCTGCTTACCGGACACTCTTTCGGCCCCCTCGGCCTGCGTTCTCACCGGCGAATTGGACACCCGGCCAGCCTACGGTCCACCACTGACATCCGCCCCGGTCACCGCTGATCCGGACCCAATCGGGCCCCTCACGCACGAACACGCGCTTCGGTGCGTCAAACTTGTTGTGATTGATCGCACGAATATTTACTTGCCAGGTCCGACGCAGCGAAGCTGTCCTTCGCGTCTCGTGCGCGGTGTCCCCGGACGGGCACTGTACGGTCCGGCATCATGGGGGCCACGGTCCCTGAGCAGGTCGACAAGGAGAGAACTCGTGGACGACGTTCTGCGGCGCGCCCCGCTCTTCGCGGCGCTCGATGACGAGCAGGCGGCGGAGCTGCGCGGCTCGATGAGTGAGGTGACGCTCGCCCGGGGTGACGCGCTCTTTCACGAGGGCGACCCCGGCGACCGCCTCTACGTGGTCACCGAGGGCAAGGTCAAACTGCACCGCACATCCCCCGACGGCCGCGAGAACATGCTCGCGGTGCTCGGCCCCGGCGAGCTGATCGGCGAGCTGTCCCTCTTCGACCCGGGCCCGCGCACCGCCACCGCGACCGCGCTGACCGAGGTCAAGCTCCTCGGCCTGGGCCACGGCGACCTCCAGCCGTGGCTGAACGCCCGGCCCGAGGTGGCATCGGCGCTGCTGCGCGCCGTCGCCCGTCGGCTGCGCAAGACCAACGACCAGATGTCCGACCTGGTCTTCTCCGACGTGCCGGGCCGGGTCGCCCGCGCCCTGCTCGACCTGTCGCGCCGCTTCGGCGTGCAGTCGGACGAGGGCATCCACGTCGTCCACGACCTCACCCAGGAGGAGCTGGCCCAGCTGGTCGGCGCCTCCCGCGAGACGGTGAACAAGGCCCTGGCGGACTTCGCACAGCGCGGCTGGCTGCGGCTGGAGGCGCGTGCGGTGATCCTGCTGGACGTGGAGCGGCTGGCGAAGCGCTCGCGCTGAGCCCCCTCGCATAGCGGCGTCCTGCGTCGAGACGTACGGAAGGGCGCCCCGGAGAACGATCCGGGGCGCCCTTCCGCGTACGTACGGCCCGTCCCCGAGGCAGGCCGGGGTCAGATCAGCCCGTGGTCGCTCAGGTACTCCAACTGCGCCCGTACGGACAGCTCCGCCGCCGGCCACAACGACCGGTCGACGTCCGCGTACACCTGGGCGACCACCTCCGGCGCCGAGCGGTAGCCGTTCTCAACCGCCGTCTCCACCTGGGCCAGCCGGTGGGCGCGGTGCGCCAGGTAGTACTCGACGGCGCCCTGCGCGTCCTCCAGGACGGGCCCGTGACCGGGCAGGACGGTGTGGACCCCGTCGTCGACCGTGAGCGAGCGCAGCCGCCGCAGCGAGTCCAGGTAGTCGCCGAGCCGGCCGTCGGGGTGGGCGACGACCGTGGTGCCGCGTCCCAGGACGGTGTCGCCGGTCAGGACGGCGGCGTCCGCGGGCAGGTGGAAGGAGAGCGAGTCCGAGGTGTGCCCGGGGGTGGGCACCACCCGTAGCTCCAACCCGCCGACGGCGATGGTCTCGCCCGCTTCGAGCCCTTCCTCGCCGAGCCGCAGCGCGGGGTCGAGGGCTCGCACCTTGGTGCGGGTCAGTTCGGCGAACCGGCCGGCGCCTTCGGCGTGGTCCGGATGGCCGTGAGTGAGCAGGGTGAGGGCGATCCGCTGGCCGGCCTGCTCGGCGGTGCTGATGACCCGGCGCAGATGGGCGTCGTCCAACGGGCCGGGGTCGACCACGACCGCCAGGTCGGAGTCCGGTTCGGCGAGGATCCAGGTGTTCGTGCCGTCCAGGGTCATCGCGGACGGGTTGGGCGCGAGGACGTTGACCGCGCGGGCGGTGGCGGGTCCGGAGTGGACGCCTCCGCGCGGTTGGCCCGGAAGGGCCGCGGCGTCGGTCATCGGGTCCCCCCGGTGGGGATGCGTTTGGTGAATTCATCGTGTCCAGGCCAGCTCAGCACCAGGGTGCCCTGGTCCAGCCGCGCCTCGGCCAGGACGGGCGTCAGGTCCTGCTCGTGGGCCGCGGCGAGCGCGGCGGCGGCCGTCTCGTACCCGCTCAGGGCCCGCAGGGTGGCGATGGTCGGCGGCATCATCAACAGTTCGCCCCGGTCGTAGCCGGCCGCCGCGTCGGCGGGTCTGATCCACACCGTGCGGTCGGCTTCGGTGGAGTCGTTGCGGGTGGACTGGCCACTGGGGAGGGCCGCGACGAAGAACCAGGTGTCGTAGCGGCGGGGTTCGAACTCGGGGGTGATCCAGCGGGCCCAGGCGCCCAGCAGGTCCGAGCGCAGGACGAGCCCGTGCCGTTCCAGGAAGTCCGCGAAGGCCGCGTCGCCGTCGACCAGCGCCTGTCGATCGCTCTCCCAGTCGCCGTCCGCCGCTCCCACGACCGTGTCGGGGGTGAGACCGGCGAGCAGGACGCCGGACTCCTCGTACGTCTCCCGGACCGCCGCACAGATGATGGCCCGGGCTGACGCCTCGTCCACGCCGAGGCGTTCGGCCCACTCGGCGGGCGAGGGACCGGCCCACCGGACCGGTCCGGAGTCGCGGGCGTCCACCTTGCCGCCGGGATAGGCGTACGCACCGCCGGCGAAGACCATGGAGGCGCGGCGGCGCAGCATGTGCACGGTGGGGCCGTCCTGCGCATCGCGCAGCAGCATGACGGTTGCGGCGCGCTTCGGCGGCGCGGGGGTCAGTTCACCGGCTGCGAGCGCACGGATCCGGTCGGGCCACTCCGGGGGATACCACTGACCTTGGGACATGGCCGGATGCTATGCGCATCCAGCGGGATGTTCGAGAGTGCCGGATCACAGTGCCGCGGTCGAATGCGGTGTTTCACGTGGAACGAAGGTGGCCCCTACATCGGCTTGACCGGCTGCGCCTGCGCGACCGAGACCGGGGCCGCGCAGCCCGACCCCAGCCCTTCGGGCAGCGAGAGCACGGATTGCCGCAGACGCACGAGGCCCCGTGCCTGCCGATTCCTCCGGCAGGCACGGGGCCTCGCGAGTGCTGACCGGCGCTCCAGTGCCGATCGCGGCGTCAGGCCATCGGCGGCGCCCAACGCACCGACCGGTGTTCCCGTCCATGGCGGAAGGAGCCGTAGCGGAACGAGCCGTGCCGGCGGGAGCCGTGGCGAAGGCCACGAAGAAGGAGCCCTGCGCCCCGTACGCCTTACGCGTCCGGCGCGAGCTCGATCTGGAACTCGACCTCGACCGGTGCGTCCAGCGGGAGGACCGCGACGCCCACCGCGCTGCGCGCGTGCACGCCCTTCTCCCCCAGGACCTCGCCCAGCAGCTCGCTGGCGCCGTTGATCACGGCCGGCTGCCCGGTGAAGTCGCTCGCCGAAGCCACGAAGCCGACCACCTTCACGACCCGGGCGATCCGGTCCAGGTCGCCGACGACCGACTTCACGGCGGCCAGGCCGTTGAGCGCACAGGTGCGCGCCAGCTCCTTGGCCTCTTCGGCGGTCACCTCCGCGCCCACCTTGCCGGTGATCGGAAGTTTGCCCTCCACCATCGGCAGTTGGCCGGCCGTGTAGACGTACGGCCCGGACACCACGGCCGGCTGGTACGCGGCGATCGGCGGCACGACCTCCGGCAACGTCAGCCCCAACTCGGCCAGGCGCGCCTCGACGGCGCCGCTCACGACGACTTCTCGCGCTTCAGGTACGCCACGAGCTGCTCGGGGTTCGGCCCGGGCACGACCTGGACAAGTTCCCACCCGTCCTCGCCCCAGGTGTCGAGGATCTGCTTGGTCGCGTGCACGAGGAGCGGCACGGTCACGTATTCCCACTTCGTCATGGGCCGACTGTATCCGCACGTGTCGGGGCACACGTGACGCAGCCCGCACACGGCCTCGTGCGTAGCCCGCGGCCCGACTGGTTAGTCTCGAAAGCGTGAGCAGGCTCCAGGTCGTCAGCGGCAAGGGCGGCACCGGTAAGACCACGGTCGCCGCCGCACTCGCGCTCGCCCTCGCGACCGAGGGAAAGCGGACCCTCCTCGTCGAGGTCGAGGGCAGGCAGGGCATCGCACAACTCTTCGAGACGGAGGCGCTCCCCTACGAGGAGCGGAAGATCGCCGTCTCGTCCGCCGGCGGCGAGGTGTACGCACTCGCCATCGACGCCGAGCGGGCCCTCCTCGACTACCTCCAGATGTTCTACAAGCTCGGCAGCGCCGGGCGCGCGCTGAAGAAGATCGGCGCGATCGACTTCGCGACCACCATCGCCCCCGGCGTACGGGACGTGCTGCTGACGGGCAAGGCGTGCGAGGCCGTGCGGCGCCGGACGAAGCAGGGCTCGTACGCGTACGACTACGTGGTGATGGACGCGCCCCCCACCGGGCGCATCACCCGCTTCCTGAACGTGAACGACGAGGTCGCCGGGCTCGCGAAGTTCGGCCCGATACACAACCAGGCACAGGCCGTGATGCGGGTGCTCAAGTCGCCGCAGACCGCGGTCCACCTGGTGACGCTGCTGGAGGAGATGCCGGTCCAGGAGACCGCCGACGGCGTCGCGGAACTGCACGCCGCGGGCCTGCCCGTGGGCCGGGTCATCGTGAACATGGTCCGGCCGCACATCCTCGACGAGGAGGCGCTGCACCTCGCGGCGAACGGCAAGCGCGCCGACATCGTGCGGGCGCTCGCCGCGGCCGGCGTCGGCGGGGCGGCGGAGCTGGTCACCCCGCTGCTGGACCAGGCGTCGGACCACGCGCGCCGGGTCGAGCTGGAGCGCGAGCAGCGGGCGACGCTCGGCCGCCTGGAACTGCCGTCGTACGAACTGCCGCTGTTGAGCGAGGGCGTGGACCTGGCGGGGCTCTACCGGCTGTCGAAGGAACTGCGCGCCCAGACGGAACAGCGCAAGGGACAGCAGCCGGAGCAACAGGCGGAACAGCGGACGGACCAACAGCAGCAACGTGCCAAGCAAGGGACCGATTCATGACCCTGGACGCGTCGGCCACTCCCCTCCGCGTCGACACGCTCATCGACGACCCGGCCACCCGCATCATCGTGTGCTGCGGCTCCGGCGGCGTGGGCAAGACGACCACGGCCGCGGCGCTCGGCGTACGGGCGGCGGAGCGCGGGCGGCGGGTGGTCGTCCTCACCATCGACCCGGCCCGCCGGCTCGCCCAGTCGCTCGGCATCGACTCCCTCGACAACACCCCGCGCCGGGTCAAGGGTATAGAGCCCGACGGCGACGGACCGGCCGGCGAACTGCACGCCATGATGCTCGACATGAAGCGCACCTTCGACGAGATCGTCGAGGCGCACGCGGACCCCGAGCGGGCCCGCGCCATCTTGGAGAACCCCTTTTACCAGTCCCTGTCGGCCGGCTTCGCGGGCACGCAGGAGTACATGGCGATGGAGAAGCTGGGGCAGCTGCGGGCCCGGGACGAGTGGGACCTGATCGTCGTCGACACCCCGCCGTCGCGCAGCGCGCTGGACTTCCTGGACGCGCCGAAGCGGCTGGGGTCGTTCCTGGACGGGACGTTCATCAAGCTGCTGATGACCCCGGCGAAGATGGGCGGCCGGGCCGGGATGAAGTTCCTGAACGTCGGCATGTCGATGATGACGGGGACGCTGGGCAAGCTGCTGGGCGGGCAGTTGCTGCGGGACGTGCAGACGTTCGTGACGGCCATGGACACCATGTTCGGCGGCTTCCGCACCCGGGCGGACGCCACGTACCGGCTGCTCCAGGCCCCCGGCACGGCCTTCTTGGTGGTGGCGGCGCCGGAGCGGGACGCGCTGCGGGAGGCGGCGTACTTCGTCGAACGGCTGGCGGAGGAGGACATGCCGCTGGCGGGGCTGGTCCTCAACCGGGTCCACGACAGCGGGGCGGCCCGGCTGACGGCCGAGCGGGCGCTGACGGCGGCGGAGACCCTGGAGTCCGAGCTGAACGACGTCCTGGACCCGGCCGCCCAGGCCGACCCGGTCGACTCCGTAGGCCCTTCCGGCCCTGACGCCCCCGCCGACCTGGGCGATCCGGCCGAGCCGACCAGTCAGACTGATGTGGAATCCGAATCCTCAGAAAATCTTGCCGCGGCCGGCATTGTGGATCATGGAGACGGGAAGACTGGTGTTCGTGAGGCCACGGACGTCTCTCCCGAAACCCCGCCCGTGGACCGCTCGCCCAGCCCCCCCGAGCACTCCGCACCACCCGAGTACGAAGACGTCTCCCCCCGTGACGTCTTCGCCGAGGACGCACGCCCCGAAGCCGACAGCGAGCACACCACGGCGCAGCTGACGGCCGGTCTGCTGCGCCTGCACGCCGAGCGCATGCAGGTGCTCTCGCGCGAGCAGCGCACACGGGACCGTTTCACCGCGCTCCATCCCGAGGTCGCGGTGGCACAGGTGACCGCACTACCCGGTGACGTGCACGACCTGGCCGGTCTGCGCGCCATCGGCGACCAGTTGGCGGCGGCCGGCGACCCGGAGGCGTGACGCAGGGCGCGCCGCAGGCACGCACCGGCCCCTTGCACCGGGCACGGCAGGCCGCGCTCCGGCCCGTTCCGCAGCCGACCCGCAGTCGTGGCCGGGCCAGCTCCGTACCCGCCCGACGGACTCCCGCGGGAGCCGGCGGACTCGATCGCGCCTGCGGGGCGACCCACCCCGCAGGAGTGACCTACCCCACGGCCGCGAAGGCCGCGTACGTCTCGTCGTCGTCGAGCCCGACGGGCAGGACGCCCGCCCCGCGCTCGTACTCCGTGCGTGCGGTTTCGAGGAGTCTGCGCCAGGAGGTGACTGTGGGTCGCCTGCGCAACAGCGCACGTCGTTCCCGCTCGGTCATCCCTCCCCACACGCCGAACTCCACGCGGTTGTCGAGGGCGTCCGCCAGGCACTCGGTCCGCACCGGACATCCGGTGCACACCGCCTTTGCCCTGTTCTGCGCGGCCCCTTGTACGAACAGTTCATCCGGATCGGTAGTGCGGCAGGCTGCCTGCGCACTCCAGTCGGTTACCCAGCCCATCCCGGCTGCCGTCCTCTCCCGAATCGAGGCTCCCCCACGGCGGTAGCGGCATATTCACCGCTGCCAGTTGAGGACGTTACGGAAGGCGGGCGCGGTGCAACACCCCCTGCGGGCCCAATCTCGAATGGCCCGAACGGACTATGCGTACGCGGCAGATCACCCAGGGGAGTGACCTGGGGACATGCGAAACGAACCCGACGGAGTCAGACACATCGGACAGTTCACGATGCACATCGGGCGGAACATAGTGCAAATTTGGTGCGAAATCGGGCACCGCAGTACATGAACAAGGTGCGGAATGCCGGATTCCACTTTGGCCTTCGTCGGGCCCCGATGACTACGGGACACGCCACACCGCGAGGAATGACTTTCGACGAATTCCGGGAATGGCTTGATGCACAACCGTACTGCTGTGACAGTTGGGAGCAGCTTAGGCCAAGGGATGCACCCGTGTCCGGCGAATGAGAACGTAGGCTGTTTCCATGCCAAAGACGCGCTCCGGCGGGGGTCTGTCAGCGACCCAGCAAGCCGCCAAGTTCCTCGGTGTCAGCGTGCTCTCCGGAGCGGTGTTGGCCGGCATCGCCCTCCCGGCCGCCGGCGCGCTGGGCCTGGCGGCCAAGGGCACGGTGAAGGGGTTCGACGAGATCCCGGCCAACCTGAAGACGCCACCGCTCAGCCAGCGCACCAAGATCCTGGACTCCAAGGGCGACCTGATCGCCTCGGTGTACTCCCGCGACCGCACGGTGGTCCCGCTGGCGGACATCTCCCCGTACATGCAGAAGGCGATCGTCGCCATCGAGGACTCGCGCTTCTACGAGCACGGCGCGATCGACCTCAAGGGCGTGCTGCGCGCACTCAACCGCAACGCCCAGTCGGGCGGGGTGGCGCAGGGCGCGTCGACGCTGACCCAGCAGTACGTGAAGAACGTCTTCGTGGAGGAGGCCGGCGACGACCCCGACAAGGTCGCCCAGGCCACTCAGCAGACGCTCGGCCGCAAGATCCAGGAGCTGAAGTACGCGATCCAGGTCGAGGAGGAGCTGGGCAAGAAGAAGATCCTGGAGAACTACCTCAACATCACGTTCTTCGGGCAGCAGGCGTACGGCATCGAGGCCGCGTCGCAGCGCTACTTCTCCAAGCCCGCCAAGGACCTGAACCTCCAGGAGTCGGCGATGCTCGCCGGCATCGTGCAGTCCCCCAGCCGGTACGACCCGGTCAACGACACGGAGGAGGCGCGCAAGCGCCGGAACATCGTCCTCCAGCGGATGGCCGACGTCCGCGACATCACCCAGGCCGAGGCGGACCAGGCCAAGGCGACCCCGATCGAACTCAAGGTCAGCAAGCCCCAGAACGGCTGCATCACCGCCGTGAAGGGCGCGGGCTTCTTCTGCGACTACGTGCGCAACGTCTTCCTGACCGACCCCGTCTTCGGCAAGACCAAGGAGGACCGGGCCAAGCTCTGGAACCGCGGCGGCCTCACGGTCAAGACGACGCTCGACCCGAAGGCGCAGGCGTCCGTCCAGAAGTCGATAAAGGAGTACGTCTACCAGTCCGACAAGGTCGCCACCGCGGTGACCCTCGTCGAGCCGGGCACGGGCAAGGTCCTGGGCATGGGCCAGTCGAAGCCGTACGGCTTCGGGAAGAACGAGACCCAGATCAACTACTCCGTCGACAAGAAGATGGACGGCTCCAACTTCGGCTTCCCGGTCGGCTCGACCTTCAAGCCGTTCGTGGCGGCGGCGGCCATAGAGCAGGGACGGCCGGCCTCGCAGTCGTACGCGGCGCCGTACGAGATGGCGTACCCGAGCCCGATCCAGGGCTGCTCCAGCGGCAAGCCGTGGGTGAACACCGAGGGCGCCAAGCTCACGAACGAGATGGAGTCGGAGGTCGGCCCGTACAACCTCAAGGAGGCGATGGAGAAGTCGGTCAACACCTACTTCGTCCAGATGATCGCCGACATCGGCCTCTGCCCGGTGAAGGAGATGACCGACAAGCTGGGCCTGGTCGTGGGCAACGGCGAGAAGCTGCGCGCCGCGCCCTCCTCCCTCACGCTCGGCTCGGAGGGCATGTCCCCGCTGACGATGGCGAGCGCGTACGCGGCCTTCGCCAACCGGGGCACGTACTGCACCCCCGTCGCCATCGAGTCGATCCGCACGGCGGACGGCAAGAACCTCGACGTGCCCAAGACCGACTGCCAGCGGGCGATGAGCGAGAAGACCGCCGACACGATCAGCTCGCTGCTGAGCGGTGTGGTGTCCGACGAGGGCACGGGCGCGAAGGCCGGACTCAGCGGCCGTGACAACGCGGGCAAGACGGGTACGACGGACGAGCGGAAGAACGCCTGGTTCGTCGGCTACACACCGAACCTCGCCGGAGCGGTCTGGGTCGGCAGCCCGACGCAGCAGGTGAAGATGTTCAACATCAACATCGGCGGCCGGTTCAAGCCCAAGGTCTTCGGCGGTGAGGTCCCCGGCTCCATCTGGCGCATGGCGATGACCGGCGCGCTGGACGGCAAGAACGCCCCGAGCTTCAACCGGGTGCCCATCCCCGACGCGCAGAAGCCGGACCAGGACGGCGACGCCGACCGCGACCGCGACCGCGGCGACGGGCGCCGTGACGACGGCGACAACGGCGACAACGGCGACGGTGACGGGGAGGGCGACAGCCGGGGTGACGGCGGCGACAGCGGCGGCGGCTGGAACAACGCCAATGGCGGTGGCGACGGCGGTGCCAACGGCGGCGAGGACTCCATCCCCGGGATCACCATCCCGCCGGGCGTGATCGGCGGCAGCGGCGACAGCCGGGGCCGGACGAGCAACGGCGGCGGAGAGGGAGAAGGCGGCGGCTTCTAGCCGCGTCGTAGTCGAGCGGTACGAGCAGGGCCCGGGTCATCCGACCCGGGCCCTGTTCTTGTTCGTACGAGGCGGGGAGGCGCTCCACTGCGGCGTGGGCCACGTGTCACCTCACCCGGCGCAGCTGCTTCAGGGAGGCGTGAGCAGCGTGTCACGTCACCCCGCGAGGAGCTGCTTCACGGCCGCGGCGACGCGACCGCCCTCCGCCCGTCCGGCGATCTTCGGGTTCACGATCTTCATGACGGCCCCCATGGCCCGCGGCCCCTCGGCCCCACCGGCCTTCGCCTCCGCGACGGCCTCGGCCACGATCTGCCGGAGCTCGTCGTCACCGAGCTGCTTCGGCAGGTACTCGCCGAGCACCACGCCCTCCGCCTTCTCCCGCTCGGCCTGCTCGTCCCGCCCGCCCTTGGCGAAGGCTTCGGCGGCCTCCCGCCGCTTCTTCGCCTCGTGGGCGATCACCTTCTGCACCTCGTCGTCGGAGAGCTCACGGGCGGTCTTGCCCGCCACCTCTTCCTTGGCGATGGCGGCGAGGGTCAGTCGAAGAGTCGCCGAGCGCAGCTCGTCACGCGCCCTGATCGCTTCGGTGAGGTCGTCCTTGAGCTTGGCCTTGAGCGTCATGGGGAAAGTGTGACAGGTACGGGTCGGGTCCCGCCCGCCCATTTCGGACGCCGCCGTTCCCGTACGACTACCCCCGGCACCCTTCGCGCCACTCTCCGTGACATCGCTGCTCCGGGCGGCCCTGCCCGCGGTCGGAAGGGGCATGTCGTGTCTGCGACGATGGGCGCATGCGCGCACGGTACGGAGTCCCCCTGGCAGTCACGGCAGTCGGCGCGGCCGGCATCGTCTACGCAGCGGCGTTCGAATCCCGCTTCTTCCGCCTCCGACGACTCACCGCCCCCGTGCTCCCGAAGGGCATGCGCCCCCTGCGCGTCCTCCAGGTCTCCGACATCCACATGGTCAGCGGCCAGGGCAAGAAGCGGGCCTGGCTCCAGTCCCTGGCCGGCCTGCGCCCCGACTTCGTCGTCAACACCGGCGACAACCTCTCCGACCCCGAGGCCGTCCCCGAGGTCCTGGACGCCCTGGGCCCGCTGATGGAGTTCCCCGGCGTCTACGTCTTCGGCTCCAACGACTACTACGGCCCCAAGCCGCGCAACCCCGCCCGCTACCTGCTCGAAAAGGTCCAGGGCCGCCACGGCCTCAACGGCAACGCCCCCGTCGTCGGCGCGATCCACAACCCCTGGACGGACATCCGCGACGCCTTCGACGCGGCGGGCTGGGTCGGCCTCAACAACACCCGCGGGCGCCTGAAGCTCGACGCCGGCGAGATCGCCTTCACCGGCCTGGACGACCCCCACATCAAGCGCGACCGCTACCCCGAGGTCGCCGGCGGCCCGGACCCCGACGCCGACCTCTCCCTGGCCGTCGTCCACGCCCCCTACCTGCGCTGCCTGGACGCCTTCACCGCCGACGGCTACCCCCTGATCCTGGCGGGCCACACCCACGGCGGCCAGATCTGCATCCCCTTCTACGGCGCCCTCGTCACCAACTGCGACCTGGACACGGACCGCGTCAAGGGCCTCTCCACCCACGACTCCGCCGGCCGCACCTCCTACCTCCACGTCTCCGCAGGCTGCGGCGCCAACCGCTACACCCCGGTCCGCTTCGCCTGCCCCCCGGAGGCCACCCTCCTGACCTTGACGGAACGCCCGTAGCCGACCGCGCCCACCCTCGCGAAAAGCGGATTTCGCGTGAGCGCGCGGGTGGGCTAAAGTAATCGATGTCGCCGCTACAGTGGCGGCATCGGGGTGTAGCGCAGCTTGGCAGCGCGCTTCGTTCGGGACGAAGAGGTCGTGGGTTCAAATCCCGCCACCCCGACAGAGAAACACCAGGTCAGGCCCGGTGCTGAGAGATCAGCGCCGGGCCTGATTTGCTTTGCAACCCTGTTTTGGGAGCCATTTGGGAGCCAACTGGGTGTGATCTTCGAGATCCGGCTCCCGGCGGCTCCCCCGAGGAGCGGCCTTCTGCCCCCTCTCGGCGCGGGCATACGCATCGAGCCCCGAATGAGTCACTCCACGGCTTGTGCCGAGCAGACCTGAGACGGTACGACCATCGCCATGCACCCTTGGTCTCCGTTAAATGACCGGCAACTCGCACTCCTCACCCGTATCGGGGGCGGAACCGACCCTGTCACGTCGGACAGCCCCGAGCTCGCCGTCACGGCTCGCGCGCTCAGGGACCGGGGCTTGGTGACCATGCCCCGGAAGAAGGGGAGGTGGCAGGCGGAGATCACTGACGCGGGGCGCTTCTATCTGGAGCACGGGCATCATCCCGACCGTCCGGAGTTGGCTCCACGCCAGCCTCGCGTGGCGGCGTCTGAAGCCCGGGCGCCGGTTGCAGCTGGTCCGTCGCAGGATGCCGATCCTCCGACCGAGACGAAGCCCGCCCCGAAACGGGCCGTGAAACCTCCGCGCCCGTCGCCAGCGGCAGTCGGGCCAGCGCTCATCGCGCAGGTACAAGAGGCCGGACGATTCCTTCGGATCCCGGACCCCAGCGCGGAGGAACGGGCGCGGTATCGCAGGGCGTTCGACGCAGCACGGCAGTGCGCTCCGGATGGGTACCACCTGAAATACAGCGGGCGGGCGAAGGGGGACTTCTTCCTCGGTCTGCTAAGGGTGTCCGGCGAGGACGACACCGAGTGGAACCGGATCCGTCTGGCGCGCAGCCGTGTGATCACCGACGTCGAGGACGTGCTCGCCGCGGTCACCAAGGACCACAGTGCCTTCGAGATCTCCGAAGAGGTCCTGCCGAGGGTGCTCGCCCTGATCCGGCTGCTCGCCGAGCAGGCGCTTGCGCGGTACGGCGAGATCGCGGTCTCCAAGAAGCGTAAGCAGCCGAGGCCGCTGCTGACGGTCCACGGCAGGACGTACGAGGTCGGCTTCCGTGAGCGGCAGAAGCAGGTCCGCTACGTCCCCAAGCAGCCGGGTCGGCGCACGTACGACTGGCAGCGGGTCACGCCGGCCCACAAGTTCGAGCCGTCCGGCGAACTGGAGCTGTTGGTCAGCGAGAACTCGGGCTACAGCTACAACTACGGCTGGAAGAAGGAATGGGCCGACACGGCCACGAGGCCGTTGGAGGAGCAGATCGCCTCGATCTTCCGGGCGTTGAAGGCACGCGCGGAGGAACAGGAGCAGGCCCGGCTAGAACGAGAGGCGGAGCAACGGCGTCTGCGCGAGGAGCGGGAGCGCCAGGAGGCCGAGCGCCGACGACTGGCGGAGGAGCGGGAGGAGCGCGAGCGGCGGGAGTGGGAGGCCGCGGTAAGTGCGGCTTTGGTCAAAGCGGTTCACGCGGTACGGGCCGATCACTTCGGCACGGCCCTAGAGCAGTGGCGGGCCGCGGGTGAGATCCGGGCATTCTGCGCCGCGTTGGATGAAGTCGCCGCTGCGTCGGAAGATGCCCCCGAAGCTGAGCGGCTGCGTGAGTGGTCGGCTTGGGGGAACGCGGAGGCCGATCAGCTCGACCCCACCACGAACGGCCAGGGCCTGGCCATCCGCGACTTCAACGCGGAGCCGACGAAGGAGCAGCTGCGACCGTTCCTCGACGGCTGGCGGCCGGACCGGCCGGAGAAGGAGCCTCCGTCTCAGCCAACGCCTCCGAAGTCGGAGCCAGACCCGTGGCGCGGCGTCATCGACGCACATCAGGATCAAGGGTGGCGATATGGACGCCAAGGTCGCGCTCAATGGTGGAGGCGATGACGCCGTGACCTCGGTCGCGTAGGGCCTTGACCGCCTTGTCGACGAGTTCTCCGAGCCGGATGACCTCGGCGCGCAGGGCGACCAACTCGTCGTAGCGGTCGGCCTTGTCTTCGCCACACCAGGCCCGGACGGCTCGCAAGACAGCTGCCTCCGCGTCCAGCTTCCGGTCGTCCCGTCGGCTGTAGGAGTACCAGGAGGACTGGGCGCGCTCCTGCTCGATGCCCTGCTGCTTGCGGTCCACCTCCGGAAGGATCTCGTCAGCGAGGCGGCCGGCGACCTGGCGGGCGACGCGCTCGGTGACCGGCCACCCGGCCAGGCACATGCCGTGGCGGTTCTCATAGACCATGGCGTCGCTGCGGAGTTCGGCTGCGTCCATGCCGATGAGCGGTGCCGTCTCATCGAGGCGGCTCAGCTCCAGGACCCCGGCGTCGGCCACTGTTCGGCGCAGGCGGAGCCTGTTCTTCGGACGGACGAAGCCGAGGATCATGCGGGCGGCCTCGAAATCCGTGCTGCCCCGGACGTGGCGAGAGGACTCCGCCAGCGCCAGCTCCGCCGCGTCATCCGCGCGGAACGTATCAACATCCGCCCACGGCGCTACGAGAGAGCCGGAACTGACCCACTCCTGCAGGCCAGCGGCATCGCCTTCGAGAAACCGCACGTGGATCCAGCCAGACCTGCCGGAGCTGCCCACGCGTACGACCTCGACCTGGCGGACCTCGCTACCCAGGTCCTTCGGCCTCGCGCGGTACGCCCAGTGCTCGCCAATCTCCATGTGCCTATTGAGCCAGGTCTCTTGGCCCTCTCACCGGTCGTTTGCCATAACCTCCGGAGCGAGGTGACCTCCACGAGGTTGACGCTGCCCCTGCAAGGTGTCGCCGGAGGCGGCTGTGCCTCTGGTGGTGACCATCAGAGGTGCAGCAGCAGTCATCGCTGGGACTCCGCAGGCTTACGTGATTCCCTGCGCGCACGTAGGAGATCATCGAGTACGCGCACGGGTGACGTGGGGCTCATCGCCAGGCGGGTGTCGAGTGCCGCCTCCCACTGCTCGGTCAGTCCGAGCATGAGGCGCTTGCGCATTCCGGGCGTGACGTGGGCGTAGCGTGCTGAGACCGAGCTGTCGATGTGGCCCATGCGGTCGTCCATGAGGACCTTCTCGGTGCCGAGGTCCTCCATCACCGTTCGGTGGGTGTGGCGGAGGCCGTGGGGTGTGAGGCCCTTGGCGATCGGGAGCCAGCAGGCATCGGCCCGGTCGCTGGCGCCACGCCCTCGGGCTGGGACGCCGGGCCACGGGTCGCCGAGGAGCGGTACGGGGCGGGCCTCCTGCGGTGCCTTCCTCGGGTACCAGCCAGAGACCGCCGGGGTGAACAGCCAGGTGGCGAAGCCGTTTCGGCGCCAGTGGGCTGCGTGCTGCGAGACCGCGCCGCCGCGCACGAACCCCAGGTCTGCGATGGCCTGTTCCACCCTGATCCGCTTGGCTTCGGTGACGCGGTCGGGGTGGTTGAGGACGTTGGACACCGTGCCGGTGGAGACTTCGGCTCGGCGTGCGACGTCGACGAGTTTCGCGCCGTGGTGGCCGCCGGTGCGGGCCGTGCCCTGGCCCCGGAAGACGTAGGTCTTGCCGTGACACGAGCAGGGTTTCGGCTTCGTACGGGCGACGTGGTTGGTGACCAGGGCCGACAGCCAGTCCGTCGCGTCGATGGTGCGGTAACTGTCGTCCTTGGGCGGACAGCGCACCAGCTCGCCGGTGTCGAGTTCGTACAGCTGCCACTCGACGCGGACGGCCCCGGGGCGGGCGAACTCCGTCTCCAAGCCGACGATTTCGCCCCAGCGCATGCCGGTGTACCCCTTGAGGACGACGGCGACGAACTCGTCGTCGCGGCCGGAGAGCAGGGCAGCCCGTTCGGCAGTCAGCAGGATGCCGAGCGGATCGGTGACAACCTTCTCCGGACCGCGGTCGCGGGAGCGGCCGGCGCGCTTGCCGCGTCCTCGCCGTCGGGCGGCCGGGTTCGAGGTGATCAGGCCCTCGTCGATCGCGTCCTCGAAGATCAGGTGGAGCGTCGAGCGCCAGGTCTTGACGCTGGAGGCCGCGTAGACGGCCTTCTCCTTCTTCTCCCACAGGTCGACGTCCGTGCGCAGGATGCCGGCGAGCGCCTTGTCCTCGAAGTTGGGGAGCAGGTGCTCCTCGATGTGGCGCTTGTAGTTCTGCATGGTCGAGGCGGCCAGGTCCTGGGCCTCGTACCAGCGGTTCGCGTACTCGCCGAAGGTCTCCTGGCCGAGTGCCGGGTCGCGCCAGTCGCCGCGCCGGTACTTGTTCTCGGCCTCGCTCGCGGCGCGCTGGGCCTCGCCCTTGGTGGCGAAGCGGATCGCTTTGCCGTTGTCGTCGACCACCGTGAGGTGCTTGCCGGGCGCGGTCTTGTACCGGCCGCGCCAGTAGTTTCCGCGCTTCTCCGCGAAACCCAACTTCCGTCTTCCTCCCCTGCTCTCGGCTTGTGACTGGGTGCGGGCGTGCTACGCGACGGTCTCGTACTGGGTACGGTGCGGCGGTCGAGCCCGCAGACGCCCTGGCGTCGAGGCTGTAGTCGGCTCAGGAGACCGCGGGGCACGAGTTCGTACCGCGAGAGGACTTGTCGTTGCCCGACTCGCCGGCTCGCTGCTGACGGATCGCTTCGGGCGCTCTTCGTAAAGGCGGACGATCTCGGCGAGGTGCGCGGCGGTAAAGCGGTAGGCGCGGCCGACGCGGGTGTGCGGGATGACTCCGCGTCGAGCCCGGTCCTTGACCCACCAGGCGGAACAGCCGAGGGCTTCGGCGATTTCTTCGGGGCGGTAGAGACGGGACAAGGGGGCTCCGCCCTCGGTACCGGGAAGGCGTCGTACGAGGGCAGGGGGTATGTCGGAGTGGTGCAAGAAGGGCGGGTCCTTACTGGGTGGGGGCGTGCTCGGTCAACGGTGCTGAGCGGTCCTCGTCACGTGGCGGTCGGCCCCTGCAGCAGCACGAGAGGCGAGACCAGGAGGGCTTGGGCGATCGCGACGAGGTCGTCGGTATCGCATCGGCGTTGGGCGCGTTCGATGCGGGACAGCATGGTGTTGGACATCGGGTGGCCGAGGGAGGTCACGCGGCCGGCCAACTGGCGTTGTGACAGGCCGCGTTCGGTTCGGAGAATTTCGATGGCGCGGGCCGCCTGCATTCCTGCGGGTCCGACTTCCAGTGGGCGTGGGGGCATGGCTCCAATTGAAAGGTGCATTCGCCGGTTTCGGTAACCGGCGATCGTGGTCTATGTTGCGCTCGCGTCGTTCGCCGGGATGGGGTTCCCGGGAGTCGGGAAGAGGCACGGAACAGCGCACCGATCATGGTTCTGACGTGCGGTGTTGTGTTGTAGCTTCCCCGCCTGCGGCTCGTCAACGGCTTGCCGATGTGATGGTTCTGGCTCTGCGGTCCGGGCAACTATTTGGTCAACAGCGGATCGTGCCTTACGGTTTTCCTCCCGCCCGCCACCGAGCCCCATTTCTCGCGGCCTTTCTGCCGTGAGAGATTGCGCCGGATCGGGCTGGACTTGCGCGACTGGGGTGTGGCTATGTTGACGACACCGCCGGAAACGCAATCGCTTCCCGGCGCGCGTCCGCGCCAACACCCCCTCGAATTCCGCCCCGACCGACGGTGCGCCGCGTTGTCCACGCACAGGCCACCGAGTGAGGACCGCCCCGCACTTGGCACGAATCCGCACCATCAAGCCCGAAGCCTTCGTCTCCGAGTCTCTGGCCGTCGTCTCCCTGACCGCCGAGCGCACCTTCCTCGGCCTGCTCACCCAGGCCGACGACCAGGGCCGCCACCGGGACCACGCCGCGATCATCGCCGGGCAGTTGTGGGCGCTACGTCCGGAGCACACCCCGTCCGACGTCGAGACGGACCTCGCCCAGCTCGCCGACGCCGGACTGATCTGCCGGTACAAGGCGCCGGATCACAAGCGGTACCTGCACGTCGTGACCTGGCATCAGCATCAGAAGATCAACCGGCCGAGCAAGAGCCGGCTCCCGGGCTGCCCGGTCCACGAGGCTTCGGTCGCTGCCGCTCCTGCGGTGAGCACCGGTGTCACGGAGTACTCACTGCCGCCTCACGCAGTCCTCACTGAGTGCTCCGGCGAGGTCCGGGAGTCTGCACTGAATCCGGGCCTTGAGAGCGAAGTCGCAGTTCAGGAGCGCTTCACGGAGTCCTCCGTGAGGGATCAGGGAGCGGTCGGTGAGGCAGCAGTGACGTCTCACGGTCCGGATCTAAGACCTAGGACCGTGGATCTAGGAGATATCCCTTCGGGGGGCGCAAGCGCCCACGCGCCCGACACCGTCTCGGCCAAGCAACTCCTCGGCGAGTACATCGCCGCGTGCAACCACCGCCCGCCAGATGCTTTCCTGGGCCATCTCGGCAAACAGGTGCGCAAGCTGCTCGACGAGGGCATCGCCCCCGCCCACCTCCGGGCCGCCCTCGAGCGCCACCGGGCCAAGGGCCTGTCCCCGGGCGTCCTGCCCAGCCTCGTCCACGAGGTCATGAACGCCTCCGCCCTCGCCACGACCACCGCCCACCGGACGTGGACGAACCCCACCGACGTCGTCGCCGCCTACGGAGATGAGCTCTGACCGCCACCCTCACCCGCGCACCCCAGCCCGTCGGCCAGATCGCCGACCGGCTCAACACGATCCTCGCCAACCGCGGCATCGACCCGACCACCGCTGCCGCCCACGAGCCGGCGCCCGAGACCGTCACCGCCCTGGAACTCGCCGACGCCCGTATCCCCGCCCGCTATCGCCGCGCCCTGGCCGACCACCCCCAGATCACCGCCTGGGCCGACCAGATCGCCCGCGCCGGACGCCCCGGCCCGACCGGACCCGGTATCGCCGAGGGCTCGTCGCTGCTCATCGCCGGCCCCACCGGCACCGGCAAGACCCACCAGGCGTACGGCGCCGTACGCGCCCTCCTCACCCGCGGCGTCCGACTGCGTTGGGAAGCCACCACCTCCGCCGACCTCCACGCACGGCTCCGCCCCCGCGCTGGCCACGACGGCGAACGGGAACTGCAGACGCTCGCCCGATGCCCGCTACTGCTCCTGGACGACCTCGGCGCGGCCAAGACCAGCGAGTGGACCGAGGAGCTCACCTACCGGCTGATCAACCACCGGTACGAGCGCATGCTCCCCACCCTCATCACCACCAACCTCCCCACCGCCGAGCTGCGCACCGCACTCGGCGACCGCGTCGCCTCCCGCCTCGCCGAGATGACCGAACGCGTCATCCTCACCGGCCCCGACCGACGCCGCACCGCGCCCACTGCCTGAACGGCCCGCGGTCCCTCCCCGTCCCACCACCTCACCCGCGTGGGCTTCCGCCTGCCCTCGAACACGCGGGTCCCTTGGAAAGCCTCTGCATGCCCCCTGGCACCACCACGCCCATCAGCGCCAACGACGTCGGCATGCCCGCCCTGCCGCACTGGTCCCCTGCGCCTGCTGCCATCGCGGCTCTGCTCGTCGCCGCATTGTCCGCCACATGGTTCCTGCGGAAATACCAACGGAAGCCGAGCGCTGGACAGCGCCGTAGCACCGCCGCGATCCCAGTCGCCGCCGTCGCCGCGATCGGCTGCACCGCCTACAGCGCGGACACCAGCTGGCGCTTCGCCGCCGACTACCTCGACATGGGCAGCGCCGTCGAGCGCGCCGCGATGTTCGCCGCCGCCGAACTGGCGCTGTTCGCCACCGCGCTGATGGCGCGGGCGAACCTCAACGGCCCCAAGCAGGCGCCCGGGGTGCCCGGCACTCTCACCTGGGTGATCACCTGCGTGCAGATCGTGCCCGCCTACGCCGAGTCCGGGCTGGTCGGCGGAACTGTGCGGGCCATCGTCGGCCCGGTCCTGGCGGCAGTGCTCTGGCACCTGGCCATGGGCATCGAACTGCGCCACCGCAGCCCGGACGCCGACTCCCGCAGCCTGACCGCCCTCCTCACCCGCCAGGCACGCGAACGGCTGCTGGCTCGTCTGGGGATTGCCGACCGGGACGCGGATGCCGCCCGAATCATCCGCGACCGCGCCCTCGATCGGGCCGTCACCCTGATCCTCCGGGCAGAGACCATGACACCCGACAAACGCACCAAGTGGCGAGGCCGACGCCTCACCCGGCACCTGCACCAGGCCCTGGAGCAGGCTGACGTCGACCGCGACGAACGCCAGGACGAGCTGCTGCTGCGCAAGCTCGCCACCCGCCAACAGGTCCTCGCCCTGACCACCGTCCCGCTGCCCGCCCGCTGGCCGGACACCGCCGCACGCACAAGGGGCGGCTCCGCGACGGCTCGCCCGCGGGCTACGGCAAGAGAGCGGGCAGAAATTTCGGGCGCCTCACCCTCCAAAGTCGCGGGCGATGACGCCGCCGACCTGGCAGCCCGCCCCCTGCCCGAAAACCGCCCGCAACAGCCCGTCCGCACCACCGTCGACCCGGAACCAAAACCGGGCGAGGAACCGCCGGGCAACGACCCACACACCGCCCCGCGGGCGGAGTCGAAGCGCCCGAGCTCCAAACCGCGCGCGACACGGGACTTCCTCAACAAATACGCCCGTGACCTCTTCCGCGAGCACGGACGTCTCTCCCGCGACCTGCTGGAGGAGGCCGTACGCAAGGACGGCTACAGCGTGGCCAGCGACACCGCAGGCGAGGTGGTCCGCACCGTCAAGGCCGAGCTGCCTACGGCACCCGTCGGCCACCCCCAACTGAGACCACCCCCAACGCCCAAGGAAAACCCCTCAATGCACGAATCGCACCACGAACTCCCCACCTGCCAGGAGGAGATGATCACCGGCCTTGACAGCGCAGCAAGCAATGGCGATGGACCGTCCACGGGCCGGTCCATCGCGGACTCCTCCGCCACGGGGGTGGCGGAGGAGCTGCTCCGGCGCGAGGGCGCGCCGGAGCAGGAGGGGGTGGGCGTCGGCGAACTGTCGGCCCCCACCCCGGTGGGGGCCAAGCAGCATCGGCCGCACCGCCGCGCGAACCTCGAAACGCGGCGCGCCAAGCCCGTCACCGTCCGCTTCGCCCCGCACGAGAAGCACGACATCCAGGCGGCGGCGGACACCGAGCACGTGACCATGGCCACCTACATCGCCGACGCCACCATGGCCCGCGTACGAGGTGAGATCACCGTCGCCCCCGTGCGCACGGTCTACGACGACGCGATCGACGAACTCGTCTCCCTGCGCGCGCAGATCGCCCGGATGGGCAACAACGTCAACCAGATCGCCCGCCGTCTCAACATCGACGGCAATCCCCACCCTGTGGACGCCGCGATCCTCCAACGGACCGACCGGCTGCTCGCCACCGCCCACGACACGGTCCGGGCGATCGACGACGCCGCCTTCCGGGCAGCCGAGCAGAAGGCAGCGGCCTGAGTGATCGCGAACATCGTCAAGCCGGGCAGCAACACGTACGGTGTACTGGCCTACCTCTTCGACAAGGGCCGCGCCAACGAGCACACCAACCAGCACATCGTCGCCTCCTGGGACGACTTCATCCCCGACCCCGGCCCCTGGGACAGCCCCGGACACGAGCAACGCCTCGACCAGCTCACCAGGGCCCTGGATCTGCGGGTCAAGCAGGCCGGCGACAAGGCTCCGGACGGGCATGTGTGGCACTGCTCGGTGCGTGCCGCACCCCAGGACCGCGCCCTGAACGACGCCGAGTGGGCGACGATCGCCCGCCGCATTCTCCACGCGACCGGCATCGCCCCAGAAGGCGATCCGGACGGCTGCCGTTGGGTCGCTGTGCGCCACGCGGACGACCACATCCACATCGTCGCCACCAAGGTCCGAGGCGACCTGCGCCCACCGCGGAACTGGAACGACTACCACCACGCCATGACCGAACTCACGGCGATCGAGAAGGACTTCGGACTCACCCAGGTACCGCGTGGCACCGAAGCAGCCGCCGACACCCCGGCCGCGAAGCGCCCCACCCGCGCCGAGCAGGAGAAGGCCAAGCGGCAAGGCAGTGGCATGACGACGCGCGAGTGGCTGCGGCACACCGCGCGCGCCGCGCTCTCCATCGCCCAGGACCTGGACGACTTCTTCAACCTGCTCGCCGACGCCGGCCTCCAGGTCGAAACCCGCACCCTGCCCTCCGGCGACCTGGCCGGCTACAAGGTCGCCCTGCCCGGCGACACCAACAGTGAGGGCGAGCCCGTCTGGTACTCCGGCTCCAAACTCGCGACTGACCTCTCCCTTCCCCAGATCCGACAGCGCCTGGCCGCCACCGAAGCGCCCGCCGCGCCCGCGGACTCACCGGCCGGGCACCGCCGCCCCAACGCATGGCACCAGGCCACCGCCGCCGCGGAGCGCATCCCGCACCACCTCGACCACGCCGACGAGGACATCGCCCAGGCCCACCTGACGGTCTTCGGCGAAGTCCTCTACGCCCTGCCAGCCCACGCCCCCGCCCACCTGAAGGCCGAACTCCAACGGGCCGCACTCGCCTTTGAGCACGCCGCTCACAGCCGTGCCCAGGTCGACCACCAGCACGCTCGCGCCCTGCGCGGCGCTCTGAAGGGCATGCTCTACCAGCCCGCCGACCACACCGCCCTGGCCATGCTCCTGGACGCCGCCATCCTCGTCGTCCTGGCCACCCAGCGCCGTAGCACCCTGCGCCACCATGACCGGCAGGTGGCCCGCCGCCCGCCAGTCGCTCATCCATCTCCAGGCCGCCTACGACCAGATCGCCCCCATCAGCCTCGCCGCACTCGCCCGGCACCGCCCCACCGACGGAACCGTCCACCAGCACGTCCGCACCCTGCACGAGGTCCTGCCCGCCCACGCCGAGCAGATCCTCACCGAGAACGCCTGGCCAGCCCTCACCACCGCCCTCGCCGCCGCCGAAGCCGTCGGCCACGACCCCGCCACCGTCCTCCAACAAGCCGCCCAGCAACGCCCTTTGGACGACGCCAAGTCGATCTCCGAAGTCCTCGTCTGGCGCATCCAACGCCTCAGTGAGCGGCACACCCCCGGTCCGAGTGCCCGAGCCGCGCAGGCCCGCAGCGCTCGTGCTCAGGCCGCCTCACAGACCGGCGCTGGGATCCCAAAGGCGTACACGCCGCCGTCATCCCGCACAGACCGGTCCCGGTAGGAGGGCGACGGATCGTAGCCGTACGCCCCCGGTTACCGAAACCGGGGATTCTCCGGACCCTCTGTATGGCCCACCCCCACCAACCGCTGGCAAGGAGCACCTCGCATTCCCGCCAAAGAACCCCTCCCCCAAGTCGTCACCCTGCTGTGCGACCTGTACCAGGACTACGGCTCTGGTGACTGGTTCCACCTCGACGGAAGGCCCATCACCGAGGAGGAGTACAACATCGCTCACGAGGCCACACTCGAAGAGATCCGTGAGGCTGACGCGCAGACATTTCGCTACTACAAGTACCGGCTCAGGTGGCTCGAAGCACCCGAGGCTCTAGACCGGTTCCTCGAACCGTTCCTGGACCAGCTCGACGAGAAGCCCTTCGGTCACGCCATCGACATCATGAATGTGGACGAGCTAGCGAAGTTCCAGCAACTGGTCGATGCGGTGGCTGAACCGCTGCGCCCATTCACCCCGTACACCTTCTGACAGACAGCGGCGTAGTCCGCACACCGATATGACGAAGGGGGCGGTGGCAGGGATTCATCCCTGCCACCGCCCCCTTCGCACTGCTGAGGTCAGCGCCCGCGTTGGCCCTTGTCCACGGCCTTCGCCAGGTGGGCGTCGACCAAGCCAGGGCTTCCGGAAACGACCACGACCACTGTCCCGATGCAGACGGCCGTCTGCTTCACCACGCTGCTGCGCCCGCCAAAGGAGAACGTCAGCCACTGGCTCCACTGCTCATCGCCCAAACGGTCGGCAAGCGCCTTCTGAGCCGTGACCGTGACGGAGGTACTGCCGCCGAGGACCCGGTACGTGGGGCAGGAGGTCATCGCCTCGAATATCCAGGCCACGCCCCTCGAGAGCCTGGTCTCGGCGTCGCTGTACAGCTCCTCGGACACCTCGGAACCCTCGTCACCGATGTAGTGAAGGACACCTTCGCCCTGTGGGAGAAGTCGAGGCTGCCGCCAACCGCAGCCTCGCCATCGAGCTCCTCCAGCGCCGGACAGCCGATCACGGACACGTCATCGTGCCGCTCTGCGCGCTGCGGCTGGCGGACGTAGCCCTCACCCAGATCCCTCTCGTCCAGGAGCCGCTTCGTCAGAGCCGACGACGACAGTGGAACGGACACCGAGGCCCTCCCATCTTCTGCGCTCGCCGAGAGGGCCGTCGAGGGAGTGGGGCCGATGGAATCAGCCCTGCTGGTCGAACCCCCTGTCAGGGCAAGGGCTGTGAGGCTGAGGACGGTCGTGGTGCGAAGGCGCATGCGAACCCCTTGGTGATCTGCGGAGCGGACAGGTTGACCAGGCCGGCTCTCCAGCGCCGGGCGGGAAGCGGGGCCAAGTGGGCTTCTTGGTTCAGTGGCCGAGGTGGCGCAGCCCGTCCTCAAGGGTGGGGTGCCAGCGGTCGGCCGGACCGGAATGGCGGTTGTACCAGGCCGCGTCCAAGCCCAATTCCCTCGTCGTATGGCCAGCACGGCATCGCAGCCACACCGAGTCGTCGCGCATGCGGAGGACAGCCCAGTTCCGGTACTCGCCGCACTCGGAACACTCGCGGACCTCACCGTCAATGACGAGCGGCTGGTCCCAGCGCATCATGAACCCGGCGACGTCCTGGCGGGACGGCGCCTTGAATTCCGGCGGTAGGAAGTCGGGTTCCCTCGCAGCCTCCGTAGCAGCCTCAGCGGTAGTGGCGACCGAGTCGGGCGTATCGGGCCAGGGCATTTCGGCGTGCATCTGCAGCAGCGCTTGGCCCGCACGCTGCGCATCCCGGAACCTACGGTCGGCGCGGGCACGTCGCTGGAAGATTCGGAGCATATGGGTCTCCATCTCTGCCATCTGGCGAGTTCGGGGGTCGGTCCGCCCAGGGAAATGGCGGGCGGCGGGAGCGGCACAGCAGCCACTGCCGGAACGCGGGTCGTCAGCTGCGACGGACGACCATGAGCCGGCTCTCGGCGTCCTTGGGCAGGGTCCGGCGGGCCACCAGGGCCGGCGAGGCCAGAGAGGAGGCGAAGGCGGCGACCAGGTCATGGGGGACGCTGGCGCTGAAGCTGGCGCACCACAGATATGGGGCGCCGAGAACGGGTTCCGCCCACGCCTGCCACCCCATCAAATCAGGGCGTGGATCCGCGTCCTGGACCAGTGGCGGCTGCAGCCCCAGGGAGACGGTGGCGGAGAACCCGGGGTCCATAGCGGTGGTGTGGGGGCTGTCCGGGTCACGGACCCAGCCTTGGGCACTGAGCGCGTTGAGGACCGTCTCGGGGCCTTCGAAGCCGATGTCGGGTGCCTCGCGGGCGTCGATCGCCACGAGGAGGTCGGCGAGTGCCTCGTACGGGATGCTGGCGGTGAAGTAGGCGTTCCACTCCGTCATGGCGGAGTCGGCATGCGGGCGGGCGCTCAGTTGCCAGGCCACGGGCAGTCCGCCGAGTTCGGACGGGTAGGCCGAGAGGATCCACTCGGCGCCGCACAGCCCGTCCGGGCTCACGTACAGCAAGGTGCTGCGGGAGGTGGGCCACATGCGCCAGCCGAGGCCGGTCAGGGTGGTCCCGATCTGCTCGGCTAGAGCGCTGTCGTCACCGGCCAAGTGGCGCGGGGTGACCCAGTACAACGGCTCCTGCGAGTCGGGGCGGAGGGGATCGCTGGGGTGGTGCGGGTACAGGGGCGCCTCCGTGGGTTCGGGGGTGGGTGTTCGGGCAGGGCGTTGTACGTTGACATGGCTTGCGGCCGGGCAACAGGCCTTTCCTGGGCTTTCCTGTCTGCCCCGGGCGAACTGAAAAGAAGCGGGACGCATTTACCCTCGTATGCGGGGGTGGATCGCGTTCACTCTGCCTGTGCACGGGAGCAGTGGTCCGGGTCCACCGTGCTCCGGAGCGTCCGCGAACTGCTGATGGTCACCTGGCTCGCGCGGAACGCCAGCGCCGATCCACGCGCCGCCGAAGAAATCGAGAAGCGAGTCGAGACGCTGCGGTCAGGTGGCTCACGGCGGGCTTGGTCGCCGCTCTGAGAGAGCCCGGCTTGAAGCCAAACGCGGAAGCCGCAGGCTTGTTCCGCGACGTCGCGGAACTCCATGGCCGCCTCATGCGCGAACAAATGTCGACGCAGCCCGTTCAGCCACGAGTGTGCCGGGGACACGTCTGCTCCTCCCGGGAACAAGACCGGTCTTCGGACCAGGTGCCGCATCGTCGGGACTACCGTGCGGCGGGTGCGCGAGGTCGAATACGAGAGCCGCGGTGTGCCGTTGGAGGACTACCAGCTCACTCGGCGGGATCACCGCTGGCAGAAGGACTTGGAGGCCATCTGCCGGGCAGCACGACGGCAAGTCGAACAACACTTCGCCCAGCTGCGCGAGGACCCGGAAATGGCAGCGCGCGATCAGGAGGCTCGGACACGAGTCCTGCAGGAGATCCTTTCGTGCAGGACACCTGACCACCTGATCATGCGCTGGCGGGTACGCCTCTACTGCGGTCACATCACCGAAACCACACGCCACGCGGAGAACGCCCAGCCCACGCTCCATGGATCTTCCAAGATGCGGTGCCCAGAGTGTGGGCAGGACCCATCGGCCATTGTCGCGTTCGAGCCCATCGGCCTCGTCGCCGAGCCATCCTCGCCACCAACACCGTCATCGCCTCCGCCTTCGAGAAAGCCAACACGAGCAGAGCTCGAACGTCGTGTGGCCGCCTTGGAGGCGGAGAATGCGCGCCTTCGTACTTCTCGATCATCAGGCTGACAGGCAACGGGATTCGCACCTACAGACGCATCTCTTCCTCGATGGCACGGGCGATCTCTGGCCACGGTGCGCGCAACGCACCAACGAGCGACCAGTAGGCGTACATGTCCCGGACCAGAGCCCCAACGCCAAGACGTGCGGCACCTCGGTCGATGGTGCCTATGACACGTCGGGTGATTCCTCCCGCTCCTCGGGCAGCTGGGGTGATCCCGTGTCCGAGGAGGAGCGTGGCCGTGCGGATGGCATCCAGCGTGGGCGGCGGCGCAGTCCCGGCGAAGTTGCCGTAGATCAGCTGGTACCAGCGCTCTTGGGTGCGAGCCCATGCCAGGCGTTCCAGGCCGCTACCGAGGTCTACGGCCATCCGGCCGGGGTGTTCGGTGTTCCACAGGAGGACGATGTCGCCAAAGGTGTGGCCCAGATGGCGGAAGCGCAGTGTGATGCCCTCGACCTGACGCCGGCGCCACGAGGTCAGGTCGCCATCGATGCTCAGGTGCCGCGCGTGGAAGCCAAGTTGGGATAGGACTGTCAGCCAGCCGTCGAGAATTACGCCGTACTCGTCCAGGCCGCCTATGGGTTGGACCCGGGACACGTTGACGAAGGAGGTCAGGAAGCCGTCCTTCAATTGGCCTGTGGCATCACGCTGGCCTGTGACGCGGACGACTGGCTGGGGAAGGAACCCGCTTCGGTGCGTGCGGAGTTGGCCGTCCTTGAGGAGTGGGTCAAGTGCCTGGACCGCGGAGATGGTCAGTTCGGTCTCCCGCCCCCAGCGGAGGGGAAGGCAGGCATCGCGTGGGGCCCCAACTCGCGCGAAGCCAGTCTCCAGGGAATTGAGCAGCTCCCTCCATGATGGCGGTCTGCGCGGCGGCCTGTAGGGGGTATCGCGGTTCGGGTGGCGGACCTGGATGTGACGGCGGTCGACCGTGAACTCCCAGTGAGGCCCTAACGCAGCACCCAATACACCGGGTATCTGTTGGGCCAGATCAGCCCCGAGCACGGTGTTCGCGCGGGTCAGCACGATCGCGTCGCCATCGCCTGGAAGTGGCGGACCGGGTCGAAGCGCTGCATCCCGATCGCCTGGACTCGGCGGTGGTCGAGGTCTTCCGCCTGCTGAATCGAATCGGCGAGCCTTCGCGCTGCCGTCTCGTCGTCCTCCAGCGGGTCAGCAACGGCGACCCCACCGGTCTCGTCGCACAGGGCCGCCTGGGCGCATGTCCCTTCCCGCCAGGTCAGAGCCGCCATGGGGGTGCCGGCGCGAAGGGATTCACCGAAGACAGCGGCACCGGCTTCCACGTACGCACGGGCGTACGTGTAGACGAAGACGGACGCCTCGGCGATCGCGGCAGTCTTGGCGGTGCCGCCGAGTTCCCCGACCCACTCCACGTGCTCGGCGCCAAGGAGGTCCTCGTGGCGGCGCACATATTCCTTGTCGAAGACCGGGCCGACGATTCGGATCCGGCGGCCGAGGATCTGTGCCGCCCGCGCCGCGATGTGTGGGGCCTTGTCCTCGTCGATCCGGCCGAGCCAGATGAGGTCGGTACCGGCGGTGGCTGGAGGTTCCTCCTCGTGGAGGCCCAGGTGAACAGCGAGTTCGGGTATCGGCCGGTGGTCGGCGTAGCGCTCGGTCATCTCGGGCGAGTAGCAGTAGAGCCGCGACCGCTGGCCGTCGAAGGCGGTGGCGGTGTGTTGGAAGACCGGCGAGTGCTGGAACGTGGCGACGTCGCAGTCCAGCTCGCTCCATGCGCGGGTCCAGGCGGGAAGCGACGGGTACTCGTGGCCGACGACCAGGAGGTCGTAGCCGCTGTCCCGCAGCTCGCGCTCGGCGAGGGTTCCCGGCTGGATGTCCTCCAGGCGGACCGGCTTGCGGACCCAGTCGTGTTCCAGGTCCGTGAGCCAGCCCGGCCCGAGGAGGTGTACGTCGGCGCCTGCGGCCCGGGCGCCTGTGGCGACCGCCCATAGCCATCGTTCGATTCCGCCGTATCCGGCAGGTGGAAATGCGTAGCTACCGGGGAAGTCGCAGACGCCGACGAGCACTATGCCTCCGGTGTTCCGTCCGCCGAGATACGGCGGAAGCCGAGGTACGGGACGAGAGATTCGGGCAGGAGGATGGAACCGTCCTGCTGCTGGCACTGCTCAAGGAGAGCGGCCAGAGTGCGGCCGATAGGCAGACCGGAGCCGTTGAGCGTGGCGACGAGCTTGGGCTTGCCGTCCTCGCCACGGGTCCGAATGTTCGCCCGACGGGCCTGGAAAGTGCCGAAGTTGGAGACCGAGGAGATCTCTCGGTACGTGTTCTGGCTCGGGAACCAGACCTCGATGTCGTATGTGAGCTGGGCAGAGAAGCCCGTGTCGCCGGCGGCCAGCTTGACGACGCGGTAGGCGAGGCCGAGTTCCTTCAGGCATGCCTCGGCGTGGCCGACCATCGTCTCCAGCGTGGCGTCCGCGTCCGCCGGGTCGACCATCTGGACGATCTCGACCTTGGCGAACTGGTGCTGACGGATCAGGCCCCGGGTGTCGCGGCCGTACGACCCGGCTTCGGATCGGAAGCACGGCGTGTGCGCGGTGAGCGCCAGTGGCAGCTCTGCCGGAGGGATGATCTCGTCGGCGTAGAGGTTGGTCAGCGGCACCTCGGCCGTCGGGATGAGGAACAGCTCGCGGTCGGCGACGCCGGTCTTGAACAGGTCCTCCTCGAACTTCGGCAGCTGCCCCGTGCCGGTCATCGTCTTGCGGGTGACCAGGTACGGGACCGCGTGCTCGACGTACCCGTGCCGACGGGTGTGCAGGTCGAGGAAGAGCGTGGCCAGGCCGCGCTCCAGCGCCGCTCCGGCGCCGCGCGAGACCGCGAAGCGCGGGCCGGACAGCTTCGTCGCCCGAGCGAAGTCGAGAATGCCGATGGCTTCACCGAGGTCGACGTGGTCCTTCGGCTCGAACGGGAGGGCTGGCGGAGTGCCGACCCGTCGGATCTCGACCGCGAAGTCCTCGGAGTCGCCGTCCGGGGCCGCGTCGTCCGGCAGGTTCGGGATGCTGAGGAGGAGGTCGCGGAGCTGCTCCTCGACCTGCACCTGCCCGGCCTCGATGTCCCGGATCTGGTCCTTCAGCTCGCGGGCGCGCTCCTTCAGCTTGGAGATGTCGCCGCCCTGCTTGGCCGTCTGCTGGACCTCACTCGCCACCCGCTTGGACTCAGCCCGCAGCTCGTCGGCCGAGCGGATGTTCTGGTTGCGCCGGGACTGGAGGGACTCCAGCTCGGACAGGTCCAGAGAGTAACCGCGACGAGCAAGCCGACGAACCGCTTCGGCACCCATTTCGATTAGGGCGCGGGCATCATGCATGAGGAAGATCCTTTTGATCCGGCTGGTGGGATACGGAATCGACGGTAGCAACCGCCGAGCACTCACCGATCCGAAATATGTCCGCGCCACCGCGGTCGGCGCGACCTCCGAGAACGTCCCTGTCGAGATCACTCATCAGCGCCGTGACCCAGTTCGGCAGCTCGTCGTCGGGTATGGCGATCGGCTCGACGTACGGCGCCTCCGGGAAGAAGAGCGGCATGGCCTCCTTCAGAGATCGGTTCTGATGCCAGAGGAGCACTGAGGCCAAAAGGCCGTGGCCTACGAGAACGCGGGGTCCGGGTCGCTCCAGGGTGGCGAGCAATCCGGTCAGCATCCTCCGGATGCCGTCGCGCTGGGACTCGGTGCCACCCGCAGGCCGCTTGTTCGGACCCTGGCCGTCTAGCCAGACCGCGTACTCCAGGAACGGGCGGCCCTCGAACTCCCCGTAGTCGAGTTCGTTCAGACGAGGGTCGATGACCAGCTCCCCAGCCGGCACACCCATCAGCCGCGAAGCCGTCTGCTGGGCACGCGGGAACTCGCTGGTCAGCCATGTCCGCACTGTGTGGAGAGGGAGGGTGGACCAGCCCAGGCTCAGCGATTGCCGACCCTCCTCGGTCAGGTGGATGGGTTGGGACGGGTCACCGTTGACGAGGTATCGCTTGCTGTAGTTCGTCTGGCCGTGGCGGAGGACGTAGGTGGTCACGAGCCCCTCCTCGGGGTCGACGCGGAAAGGTCGGCGAGCACTTCCGCCATCTGCGGTGCTCTCGGGTCCCCGGCCTCCAGGTAGTAGAGGAGTCCGTCGAGGGCCAGCGCTCTGCACCACGGCGCGAGTACGGGAATGGGGATCCGCGAGATCCGGGCGGCCGCGGCCAGCCGCCCGTCGGTCCCGTGCCCAAGGTTGTAGTAGATGGTCCAGAAGGCCCAGTCGAATGCCGCGTCGCCCAGCATGGGCAGTGGATCGAGCAGGCGCGGGTGTCCCAGCCAGTCGAATGGCACGTTCTCCCGATACAGGTCCGCGTGCAGGACAGTCGTCCTGCCTGGGTCTTCCTGCAGTCCGGCGAGCGCTGGGAGCGCGGCGTCGACGAGGATATGCCATGCGTCGAGGTCGAGCGTCTCCATCCGTCGCCGGATCCGCGGCAGCATCTCCGTGCCGAGGTGGTCGGTGAGCAGCGGGAAGCTGTACGGTCGCCTTCGGCGCTGGCCGAGGGTGTGCAGCCCCTGAAGGGCAGCCGCCACCATCTGAACCTCGCGCTCTGGCCGCTCGGCGCCACCAGGGCGTCCTCCCACCAGCTCCAGGGCGGCTACCGCCAGGTCGTCAGCGGCCTCGATGACGTCCGCCGTCGGCCCGCCCACCCACAGCCTCAGTGCACTCACTTCGTGGCGATACCGGGTGGGGTCGGCCCATGCCTTGAGGAGTAGCGGACGCCCGTCGAGGGTGGTCGCTGTCGCGATCACCGAGGCGTGTCCGGCGTCGTGGTAGTCGCCGAGGGACAACTGCCAGCGTTCGGCGGCCTGTTCCAGCAGGTCCGGTGCTGCGTCCAGCCACGCCTGGGCTTCCGGCCCGTAGTGCGCGAGCAGCCGCTGTCGGCACTCTGCGGGAACCTCTCCGAGCGTCCGCATCACCATCAGCTCAGCACGATCCCGTCGGAGACCAGCTCGTCTGTCAGGGCCGGGAACTCGCCGAGCGCCTCGGTGACCAGGGCCTGCACCTTGTCCACCTCAACGTCAGGAGAGGACAGGCGGACGAGGACGCGCCAGGGCTGATCGAGTCGCTGCCCGGTCGTGCTCACCAGGTGAACCTCGGCGTGCCCCTCGGTCGCCTCGTGGAGCCGGGTGGCGAGTCGCTGCGCGGCGACGTTGTACAGCTTGCCGACGTGGTAAACGGGGTTCTTGCCGTTGGCGCCCTCAAGGTTCATCGGCCGCAACGGTGTAATCAGCCCGTTGACCCGGTTTCCTCGCCCCACGACGCCTTCGTCACCCGACTCGATCGAACTGCCGGTGTAGGTGAGGTACAGCTCGTCCTTCTCCGGAACGTCGCGAGCATTCAGCCGGAAGCGCGCCTCCGCTCCAGGCAGCCGGAGGCCAGCGATGCGGTGGCACTCGGCGAGGACGGTCTCCGCGTTGCGGACGTACTCCGCCCGGCTGGCGACGTGACGCGATTTCTGGGGGACGCACAACACGATGTCGGCCTGGGCTCCGTCCCAGTAGCCCATGAGTTTCACGTCAGAGCCACACCAGGCGTGGGCGAGCGTGAACTCGTTCTTCCCGGAGAAGTGGTCCACCAGCTCCCGTACGAACGACTCGAACGGGTTCTCCGGCGCCCAGCCGGTGCCGAGGGACGTGTCGTTGGAGAGCCGTACCCGCCGCTCGCGGAGATCTTCGACGGAGCGCGGGTTGAACCAGCGGGTGCGGTCGGGCACCCCGTCGCCGGTGAGGACGGCACCCGGGCTCGAATTGCTGGTGATGTTGAAGACGATGTCGAGGTGGGCCGAGGCCTCGGGCAGTCGCTCGGCGAAGAACGCCCGGACCTCGGCCTCCACGATGTCCTCGACCGGAATCGACTCGCCGCCGCACAACGGCGCGGCCCTCCCATTGACCAGGACCCGCACCGGCGACGTCATCCGGCCGGCCCCGTACCGCACCTCGCTGGCTCCACCGAGGAGGGCGAGCTTGTCGAAGTTGTGGTGCAGTACGGCACCGAAGCGCTGAACGGTGTAGCAGCTGTAGGCGCGGGACAACCGCTCGGCGAGATGGTCGGCCAGGGTGTCCGGATGGCCGAGGCCCTTGCGTTCCACGATGGTCGTCGCGTCCGGCTGGGCCATGCCGGTGTCGATGACGATGTGACTGTTGTCGATGGTCGTACTCGTACGAGGCATCACGAACTCCCGTTCAGGGGTGGATAGAAAAGGGGATGAGCGCAGGCGTCAGCACGCCTGGACCAGCGGTGGAGCGGAGGATTCAGCGAGGCACGCCGGCAGCGCGGAGGAGCGCGACCGTCTGAGCGAGTGACCGGTACGCGGAAGCAGCCTGTTCCTCGGTAGCGAGTCGATAGATGTCGTGGGCGGTGATGAGGTCTATGTCCTGCGTCCCACGGCGATCGAGCCAGAGGAGCAGGCGCCAGGCCAGGACCGGACCGCTGAACGGCAACCGGGTCAGGAGATCGACCGGGATGCGTCCGGGCGGCACGCCCCCGTGCAGCAGGTCGCGTACGAGGTGGAAGACCACGTCGGTGTAGTCGACGACGGCCGGTCCGCAGGCACTCGCCTCCCAGTCCACGACGTGCAGGCGATCGCCGTCGAGGAGGAGGTGCTCGGGCTTGAGGTCACCATGCAGGTGAACGACCGGATGGGAATCGATGGGTTGGAGAGCCTCGCTCAGTACCACCCACCAGGGCAGCCACCAGCAGCGAGGAGAGAACTGATCCAGCAGGAACTGGCGTGCGGAAACGCCACTGGCTCGCCGGGCTTCCCAGCCAGAGCCGGGAGTAACGCCGGCAACAGGCCGGTGCAGCCTGCCGCCCACAGCCACGACATGACCGATGTACTCCTCAAGCGCTGTGTGCGTGCCCACCGAGCACGGCGTCCCATCCACGGCCCGGAATGCGGTCCAAGAGCCGGGCTCATCGTTTCCCGTGGCCAGGACGGCCGGGACCGAGATACCCCACAGGGCAGCGCGCTCGACCGTCGCAACCTCACGTCGGCGCCGGCCCTCGGGGTCGATGCCCACGTAGATCTTCAGCAAGGTACTGCCGTCCGTGGCGAAGCTCGTTCTGGAGTACGGCTTGAGAGCTGCCGGGCCGAACGGGCCAAGACCCTGCTCGATCCATGGCTCCGCTGTCTTCGTGCTGCGCACCCTCCACACCTCCAGTCCGTATCAGCGAGCCGTGCCCTACTCCCATGCAAGAAGCAGGACCGATCGCCAAAGCCACCCGAGGCGGCGGGAGTTGACCACATTGCCCGGCGGCTTTTTCGATCTACTGCGACAGTAGGTACGGCACCCCGCAGCACCCCGGAAAATCCTTCCGGGGTCGATTCCGGCCACGAGGTGATGCTCAGGACATGCGAGGGATGACAGAGAACCTGACCATCGGCGAGCGCGTCGCCTGGTACCGGCGCCGACGCGGCCTTTCCCAAGAGGTCCTGGCCGGCCTTGTCGGCCGGACCACGGACTGGCTGAGCAAAGCGGAGAACAATCGGATCGAGCTCGACCGGCTCTCAGTGATCACTTCACTCGCCGGGGCCCTCGACGTCTCCCTCGGAGACCTGCTTGCCGAACCGACCCTCATGGAGTGGTCGAACGACAGCGGCCGCCGCACGGTCCCCGCCCTGCGTGAAGCCCTCATGGACTACAAGCAGCTCACACCGCTACTGGGGCCTGCGACCAATGATGAACCACCCGCCCTGATAGACCTCCGGGCCAACGTGGAGGAGATCCTCGACGCCTATCAGGCGTCCCGCTACGGCTTCGCCACGCGACGCCTTCCCCTCGTACTGTCCGATGCCCTCGCCGCAGCCCGCGCGTACTCGGGGCGCAAGGGGGAAGAAGCTCATGCCCTGCTCGCCCTGACCTATCAAGGCGCGGCCATGGTGCTCGGCAAGGTCGGGGAGTCGGAGTTGGCATGGATCGCAGCCGACCGCGGCCTGGCGGCCGCACAGCACAGCGGCCAGAGCGCGGTGACGGGCTCGCTCTTCCGGGCGGTCGCACACTGCCTACTGGCCACCGGGCGCTTCGTCCCGGCGGTCCAGCTGGTGAACGATGCGGCGGCCGTGATGCAGCCCGGCTTGGCCACCGCGAACGACGAGTACCTCTCGGTCTACGGCACCCTCTTCCTCGCCGGCGCCATGGCGGCCGCCCGAGCGGAGGACCGGGCGACGACACAGACCTTCCTTCGCGAAGCCGACGAAGCCGCGCAGCGGTTGGGCGCCGACGCCAACCACCTGTGGACTGCCTTCGGCCCCACCAACGTGGCCATCCACTGCGTCGCCACCGCCGGAGAGCTCGGAGACATCCAGATAGCCGCCGACCTCGGGCAACGCATTGACACCAGCGACCTACCCGTGGAACGGCGCGTGAGGCACAACCTGGAAGTCGCCCGAGCACTGAGCGCCTGGAACCGGACCGACGAAGCCCTGGCCACCCTGCTGGACGCCGAGCAAGCCGCCCCCGAGCAGGTGCGCCACCACTACCTGAGCCGAGAACTGGTCATCGGCTGGATCCGGGGCACCCGAGGCCGCCCGTCCCAGCCCGTGGCAGACCTGGCGCGCAGGCTCGGCGTCGTCGGCGGTTAGAGTCCGTCCCGTGAGCGAGAACGAGCACGAAGCGAAGATGGCCCACCCGCGCATGGCAGCCGGCGCGCTGTTCTTCGACGACGCTGATCGAGTCCTGCTCGTCGAACCCTCTTACAAGGACTACCGCGACGTCCCTGGCGGATACGTCGAGCACGGGGAGTCTCCCCGACAAGCGTGTGTGCGCGAAGTCCAGGAGGAACTGGGCATCAAGCCGGACATCGGCCGCCTGCTCGTCGTGGACTGGGCACCGAATCCGGGAGAGGGAGACAAGGTCCTCTACCTTTTCGACGGCGGCCGTCTCAGTGCGGAACAGCGCCAGCAGATCGCGCTGCAAGCCGACGAGCTCCGCAGCTACGACTTCCATCACGCCGAGCGACTGCCAGAGCTCACGATTCCCCGCCTCGTACGACGAATCACCGCTGGCATCCAGGCGCGCACAGACGGCCTGACCGCCTATCTGGAACATGGGGTGTCACCAGAAACACGGGCTTGACCAGACGCTCCTCGGCCCGTAACCACGCGAATTCCCCTGTTTCCACATGGAATTGAAATGAGCCTTCTGCGTCGGCGCGTGGTTTCCCGGCAGCGAGGGGCGAGACAATGCCCTCGGTTGCCCGGCATTGCGTGCGCCGTTGTGAGAGGTGTGTTGCTTGGTTTCATCGCACCCGAGGGCAGGCTCCGGTTCGCAGAACACCGAGAAGGCCGAAGACACGATCAGCCGCATCCTGGCCCAAGGCGCCCGCTGAGCAGAGACGGCTCACGGACGGCCGTAAGACGGATGCCGTCCTGATCGGGATGGTCCGCGAGTGAGAGCAGATACACGGCGGCAGTTTCGAGTGCCGCCCTACCGGCAGCCGGTGGGCCCATCTTTCCGACGACTCACGGGCGATGGGCGACTTCCGCATCCTCGGACTGAGTACCGACCTCTGCGCCATCAGTGACCACGCGATGGCCCGTACCTTCGCCTCGGGCTACCGAAAGTGGGGCGTCGGCAACTCACCGCCGGTGTCCTTCTGGAGCACCGTCACGATGCTGGAACCGAAAATGTGTAGGGCAGCGCGCCCTCGTGTAGCCGGGAGGCCCGGCCCCCGAAAGACACGTCGCCGCTACTGATCCAGTCGAGGACGAGGACACCCCCGCCCCGATGGTGGAATATGGGTCGTCCGGGACTCGGCAGGGGGAAAGACGCGCGTGCACGCTCAGGAGACCACGTTCAACGAACTCGTCCAGGGCGAGAAGCAGTACCAAGTGCCGCTCTATCAGCGCACTTACAGCTGGCAGCGGGACGAGCTGCGGCAACTCTGGGACGACGTTCAGGAGTTGGTCGAGGAGCAGTTGGAAGGACGGCCCCCCGCGGCGCACTTCCTCGGCTCCGTGGTGCTGGCCCCGGGCCGGATCACCGCCGGCGGCATGCAGCGCTGGCTCGTTGTCGACGGCCAGCAGCGGCTCACCACTCTCATGCTCGCCTTCACGGCGTTGCGCGACCGCCACCGGGAACGCGGCGCGGAGCAGAAGGCCGAGCGCATCCACGACCTTGTGCTCGTCAACAAGTACCGAAGCGGCGACGACCACTACCGGCTCCTGCCCACGCAGGCGGACCGCGACGCCTTCACCGCCTGTGTCGAGAGTTCGCCAAGGGCCGGTGGCCCCGGCAACGTGGGCGCCGCCTACCGGTTCTTCCTGGGCGCCCTCGCAGAGGGCGAGGAAAATGCTGGTGAGACGTGGACGGACGCGGTGGAGACCGTGCTGAGCGGTCTGCTGTCGATCGTGGAGATCACCGCGTCGGAGGGTGACAACGTCTACCGGATCTTCGAGTCGATCAACAACACTGGGGTCGGACTCAGCCAGAGCGACCTGCTGCGCAACTACCTCTTCATGTGCCTGCCGACCCGGGGTGAGTCCGTCTACCAGAGTCTCTGGCTGCCCATGCAGGAACGGCTGGGCCCCGCCAACCTCGAACTCCTCGTCTGGCTCGACCTGGTGGTGGCCGGCAACAGCCGGGCGAAGCAGAGCGAGATCTACCGGGACCAGAAGAAACGCCTGGAGCCTCTGAGCTCCGACGAAGCGGCCCTGGAGGCCGAGATCGCCTCCCTGGCCCGCCGGGCGGAACGTCTGATGCGGATCTTGGAACCAGAGAGGGAGGCCGACCCGGAGCTGCGCGAAGTGCTGGAGAGGCTCTCCCGGTGGGGCGGTCAGACCCACTACCCGCTGGCGCTCCATCTGCTCGACCGCGTGGACGACGGGCAGGCCACACCTCACCAGGCCGCCCGGGCACTGGCGTACGCCGAGAGTTACATGGTGCGGCGCCTGTTCACCGGACACTCCACCACGGGCAGCAACCGGGTGTTCATGGAGATGGCCAAGGAGATGGAGAAGGACGACGACCCGGCCGAGGCCGTAAGCCGCTTCCTGTCGAAGAGCAAGACGGGTGCCCGTGTCTGGCCCGACGACGACGCCGTCCGCGAGGCGATCCGCACCCGGCCATTCTACAAGGCGGGCCGCAGCAACCAGCGGTTCCAGGTGCTGCGGAGGCTGGAGGAGAGCTACGGAGCGAGCGAACCGGTCGACTTCGCCAAGGCACGCCTGACCGTCGAGCACGTGCTGCCACAGAGCCCCGCACACCAGTGGCTGGACCTGCTGGCCGAGGAGACCGAGGACGGACAGGGCGCCGAGGAACTCCACGCCCTACTCGTCCACACGCTTGGCAACCTGACTCTTTCCGCTGACAACGCGAAGCTCTCGAACCATCCGTTCCGCCGCAAGCAGGAGATCCTGGACTTCAGCTCCCTGCGGATGAACCAGGAGATCGCAGGGCGGGAACGTTGGGGGAAGGCGGAAATCCTCGAACGCGGCGCCGCCCTCGCCGACCGGGTGGTGCGGCTGTGGCCCGGGCCCGTCGCGGGCACGGTCCCGGTGGACGACGAGTGGTCCGGATGGAAGGAGCTGCGGGCCGCGCTTCTCGCCATGCCGGCCGGGACCTGGACGACGTACGGCGATGTCGCCGCGCTCATCGGCACCCACGCCGTCCCCGTCGGCCAGCATCTGGCGTCCAAGGTGGGCCTGCACGGCGCCTACCGGGTGCTGACGACGGACGGCCGCGTCTCGGCGGGCTTCAGGTGGCCGGACGGCCAGGACCTCGGTGATGTGCAAACCCGTCTGGAGGCCGAGGGAGTTTCCTTCGATGACGCGGGCCGGGGCCGCCGATCCCACCGGCTGACCACCTCCGACCTGGCGGCCCTGCTGGGCAAGGATGTCGCCGATGAGGCCGAGCCGTCGCCGCGGGCCGACGGCGACGAGCAGCAGTCGGCGGCCAGCCGGTTCGAAACGCAGCTACGTGACAACCAGACAGAGCAGACCATCGACGGCGTCCTGGACGCCCTGCGCTTCTGGGAGCAGCAGGGCGGTCATCTCGCCTACGGCCGAGCGAGCGAGACCAGCTGCTTCCCCACAGTGCGTTTCGGCAACGCCCCCGGCTCGCGAGAGCTGTGGCCTCTGGCCCTCTACCCGGTCTCCGGCACCGTCGAGGTCGTCTTCCAGTATCTGAAGAGGCGTCCCCCGTTCGATGACGAGCCGCTGCGGCGCGAGCTGATGAACCGCCTGAACAAGATCGAGGGCATCGACCTGGCCGAGGCAAAACTGGACCTGCGCCCGTCCTTCGCGGTGGAGGTCTTCGCCGCGCACAGCGAGGAGATCTGCGCGGTGTTGGAGTGGTTCGCGCATACAGTGGCTCTCGCGGAGGCCCGCCGTATGGTGGACAAGGACCCCGACACTCCCTGACACCCTCCTTGACCCCTTTGGTGGAGCGTGGGGCGACGGCATCCTGCGGCCCCACGCCACGTCACGCATGGGGCCTGTAGCAACGGCGTGCGGAGCCCATGGACATCACGGGCGCGGGTTGACGACCGGCGCCAGGAATGGACTCGGCGTCCCGTGCCAGGACACCCGCAGCGCCTCGCGCGCCCGTGTGCACGCCACGAAGAGCAGGTTCAGCTCGCCGTTCAGGTCCTCCTGATGCTGCTGAGCGTCGACGTCGACCGCGGTGACGGCCGACTTCATCGGCATGGTGCCGTCGTTCACTCCGGCCACGGCGACGCAGCGGAACTCCAGCCCCTTCATCCGGTGCATGGTGCCGATCCGGACACCGGGGCCACCATGCCCGGCGCCGAGCACGCACGCGGCGAGGCCGGCCTGCTCCAGGGCCTGGGCGATGTCCCGCCCCAGTTGGACGAAGCGCACCGCCACCCCGATGTCCTCCGCCTGGACCCCTGCGCTGGTCCAGTCCCGCACCCGGGCCACCAGTGCCTCGATCTCCTCGGGTTTGGTGGCATACCCGACCGTCTCCGGCTGCTCTCCGTGCATGGTGGAGCGGTATCCAGCCAGCGTCTCGTTCCCGCCGTCCATGTCGTCCGGCTCCTCACCGGTCAGCAGCGAGGCCGACCAGGCCAGGATCTCCTGTGTGGTGCGGTAGTTGATCCGCAGTCGGTGCGATCGGCCGACGACCTGGATGCCGAGCGAGCGCAGCGACACCCGGTTCCCGTAGATCCGCTGGTAGGTGTCCCCGGCGAGAAACAGATCGTCCTGACCGGGAGCGACCAGGGCCCGCAGGAACCGCCACTGCGCGGGGTGCAGGTCTTGCGCCTCGTCGATCACGACATGGTGGTACGGCCGCTGCTCCCGGCCGTCCAGGACACGTGCCGCCTCCGCACATACCTGAAGGAACGTCCACTCGTCGGCCTGGCGTAACTGCTCCTCGAAAGCGGAGACGGCCCGCCACACCTGAAGGCGTTTCAGCGGTGGGAGCGCGGTACCGCGGCCGGTGCGCGGCGCCTTCAGGTACTCCTCCGGTTCGGTCAGGGCCTGCGCGAGGACGATCTGGCGCCACTCCTGGTCGAGGAACACGTCCGTGAAGTCGATCCCCAGCCGCCGCGCGATGTGCGTCCAGCGGGCGGTGATCTCCTTCTGGTCGAAGACCAGTTTCAGCGGGGCGCCGCCGCGCTCCGCCCGTACGATCTCGTTGGCCAGGGCGTCGACGTTGACTACCCGGATCCTCGCCCGGACCTCCTCTTCCTCAACCAGCAGCGTCAGACAGCGCTCCAGTTCGGCCGCCAGATCCCTGGTGAAAGTGGTGAGCAGGACGCACCCGTCGGGGGCGCCTTCGGGCAGTTGCCGCGCCAGGTGGTACGCCCGGTGCAGGGCGACCACCGTCTTCCCCGTGCCGGGCCCGCCGGTAACGCGGGCCGGACCGGCGTAGCCCTCGTGGTACGCCACCCGGTACTGGCTCGGGTGCAGGAAGACCCGCCAGGCGTCGAACGGCCGCTCCAGGATTCCCTGCAGTTCGACGGGGCCCGACACGAGCGCGACCCGGCCGCGGGAACGGGCCATCGCGGTGCCCAGCTCGTCACCGTCGTCGGCCGCTGGGGTCCGCGAGGCTGTCCGGGCGTACGCCTGCACCAGTTCCCGGTCGATCGCCTCGGGCTTCATGCCGGTCGCGAGCCCCAGCAGTACGTCGTATTGATGCTCCGGCAGCACCTTGTGCAGTGCCTCCAGATGATCCTCGTCCACACCGAGGCTGCGCAGCGCCTTGTCCGGATAGTCGGAGGCAGGGAACAGGCGGGTCGGTTCCTCGGCAGCCAGCGCACGCAGCCCCGCCGTGGCCCGTTCCAGGGCCACGTCGTTGCGTATCTCGATGCCTTGCGTCGCCTCGTTCACCGACGCGCGGTGCTTGGCGGCCCAGTCGTTGGCCTTGTCATGGGGAAGCACCTTGAGCAGCAGGTAGCTGTCGCCCGACTCGCCCTTGAGGACGACGCCACGCCAGAAGCCGGTGATGCGGATGGTCCGCAGCCGTGGATCCTTCTGGTGAGTCAGCTTCTCCAGGTGCAGCCCGGTGTGCGTGGCTGCAGCGAACTTCTCGAACACCTCGAAGACCCGCTTCTGGACGGGTTTCTCCAACGCCGCGAACTCCAGCAGGAAGTCCCGGTGCATCCCCAGCGTCGCCATCCGTGCCCCTCCAGAAGACTACGATCACCTTACTGACCGGCTCCGATTCGCGAGACCGGTCCGTACGTGCCAGGGCAGCCGGATCGCCTCGATCTCCGTCCGCCTGCGGCACGGGTCAGTTAACTCGGCGGTTGCCGGGCGGAACCTCGCTCCGGTGCATCCCCACAACCACGGAGCCCGGCCCGCTGGCGGACAGGCTCTCGCGTATCAGGTCGATGACGTAGTCCCAGCCTGTGCCGCGCGTGCCGATCCATCCGTCCCTGAGCAGCGTGGTGAAGGTGGTGTTGTTGAGGTACCGGGGAACCGACTCCTCGACGATGCGTGTCCCGCCGGACGGCCCGTCGGCCTCCGGGCGTTGGAGCAGGTCCTGAAAGTGCTCCCGCGTCAGATACATGCCGGGGATGAGGGCGGCGGAGTTCATCATGAAGGGAGTAGTTCGGCACAGTTTGACCATGCTGGGCGTGGGTACCAGGCGTGGATCCCCGAGCGCCGTCGGCCCCTCCTGGCTGCTCCGAGCCCACCGGTCCTCGGCTTTGCACTCCTCGTCGACGGTCTCCATCCGCTTCAACTCCCGCTCGCCGGTAGCGTCGTGCCAATACACCCAGCTGGGCCCGCTCTGACGCATCCGCTTGTACTGGACCATGGCCACGCTGCGGGCGTGCTCGTTCACGTAGATCATGTCGACGCCCATGACGGTCTCGGCGTTCGTGCGGTTGGCGTTGTACACGAACAGCCGATGGCGGGACTCGGAGCTGCGGCGGTAGATCCGCCAGCCGACCTGCACGGCGTCTTCGCCCTCCATGCCAGGGAAGCGCAGGTAGTCATGGACGATCTGCTGGTCCTCGATCTGCCGGAGGGCGGGCATCCCTTCGATGAAGGGGACGGACCGGGAGCGGGGATCGTCGCCACCGAGCGGCTGCTGCCACGCTTCGAGCTGATCGCGGTCCGCGCCGAATGTCTCCATGACGGTGCCCACCGCGTCCTTCTCAAAGCTCCGCTGTTCTCCCTCCCGACCTGTCGGAGGATTGGCCCCCAGGCTGTTCTCCAGGCCATCCAGCGTCTCGTTCAGTTCCGGCCGCAGATGCCGGATTGCGGCGAGCAGGTTGTCGCCGGCCGCGGGAGACAAACGACCGTCGTCCTTGAGGAACCGGCGGCTGGCCCCCATGGCGCCCTCAAGGTCGACGAGCGGCAGCGGAACCTGGAGTGCGGTGAAGTCACGGGCGAGCAGAGCACGTTCGTATGTACCCGACCGCCTGCCCGGGAAGACGCCGCCCACCGCGATGATCCTGCGCTGCTCATAGCGGGCGTGACGGTCCGTGAAGAAGGCGAGGCACCACACACGCGGCTTCCTCCAGTCCTTGTACGGGTACGCGAAGGTCCGCTCACCCCGGGTCAGCCATGCCGGAGGTTTCTCAGGGAGGCGCTCAGTCATCAGCGCGGTGCTGTGTACTAGAGCGACGGCGACCATCAGCGACCTCCTGCATTTCGCGAAACTTGGAGGCTCAATTGTTGGTCAGTTTCCGGCTGTCCGGGCACAGTGGCTGTCAATCGGTCATGTGAATGGCGATCATTCGACGGTGGCGGGACCTCATGAAGCTCCTGGCCACCGCGCGAGAACCCCCCGACGCTGCATCTCCCGTATGTGGTCCGCCATTCGCCCTGGCATGGGACCGCCATTCAGCAGGACGCCCGCCTCGATGTTGCGCTCGGCGCCGGCTGCCGTGAGGTTGGCGCTGGAGAGGAAGAGGATCCGGTCGTCGGCCACCGCAAGTTTTGCGTGCAACCGGCTGCCAGGAGCGGGGCGTTGGCCTTTCGGCCAGTGCCAGAGCCGCAAGCCCGGTATACGGGAGAAAGCGTCGGCCGGTTCGTTCCCAGAGAGCAGCCCGCCCGCGCCTTCCAGCGTCTCCACGACGATGTCCACTGTGACGCCCCGGGCCACGGCCTCGGACAGCGCTGCGGTCAGCGGTGCGTACGAGCGGGCCGAGTAGGTCACGGCGACGAGCCGGTGCTCAGCGGCGCCGACCACCTCCGTCAGCACCTGGGCGGTGGCGCGGCCGGGTGTCCCAGGCGTGGAAGGGCCACTCCACACCGCACGGGCCTCGGTGTCCTCGCGCTGCCGGGTCCAGGCCGCCGCGTAACCCCGCAGATACGCCGCAGTCTCCGCCGAAGGAACACCGTCCTCCGTCATCGACGCCAGCAGCGCCGATACGGCTTCCAGCGCGGCCGGCGTCTGGAGCCTGCCGAGGATGTACGCGGGCGAGCGGCCCTGGGAGAGGAGCGTGGCCAGCGCCTTAGTCCGTGTGGGCCCGAGCGAGGCGGCGGCCATCGCTGCCGCCGCCTCGAAGCGTCTGCGGCTCACCGGGTCGATCCGCTCACCCGAAGTCCGGGATGAGGGCCAGCGTTTTCGGGTCGCCTGCCAGGTGAGTGATGAACCGCCGGTCCAGGAACCGGTTGCCGCGCTCGCACGTCGTCTCGGACACGAACAGACAGGAGTGGCAGGCGGCACCGTGAAGGAAGTCCTCGGGCGCCTTGGGAAGACGCTCGCCGCACAGCGGGTCCGAGGAGCACCGCCCCGCCTTGTACAGCGCCGTCCGTACGATCCTGGCCAGCCGGTTCCCACCGGTGCTCGGGTCCTGATCGGCGAGGGAGACCAGCCCGCCGAGCGTGCCCTCCGAGTCCGGGACGGCCGTGTAGATGAGGATGCCGGTCCGCCGTTCCTCGGCGTCGCCGCTGTAGATCCGCTCGGCCAGACTCGCCGAGTTGTAGCCGCACTCCATCGCGATGGTGCGGATGAGCAGATGGGAGAGCGTGTGAAGGGCGATGTAGCGACTGCCTGGCCAGCCTTGCATCAGGTCGGAGCCGTCCTGGATCCGCTCCGACCTGCGGTGCTCACGGAACCGGCCGAAAGCCGCGGCATGTGCGGCGAGGGCGTCGCTCGACGCGATCCGCTGCTCCCACTGCTCGATCAGGTGATCGTCCACCCGCAGGAACAGACCTTCACCACGCACCTCGCTGGCCGGCACCCAGTCGCGTTCGCGCCGCCCCAGGTCGACGCGGGTGACCAGGCCGGGGTCCTCGGGATCGGGGGCGTCCAGCCGGGTGAAGCCGATGAGGGCCCGCACCTCGCGTAGCCGCTCCACCTGCCGCACCTGGGAGAAGACGGTGGACAGCGGCCCACTGAGCGAGGCGTCCACGAGCGCGAAGTCCTCGGTCGGGTCGGCGGTCTTCGCCGCGGACAACACCTGCCACTCGGGGGTCAGCAGGTCCGGAGGGCCCGGCGGCTGCTCGGTCTCGCCCGCATCACCCGACAGGGCCGAGCGGTAGGCGGAGATGGCCTGCCAGACCTGTGCGGGCTCGTAATCGCGAAGGTAGCGGTGGTGTTTTGACTTCTTGGCGAACATGGCGATCTCCGCCTCGTCCTCGAAGTCCTCCAGGTCCGGCCAGCGTTCCTCGACGAGCTTGCGCAGCGAGTCGGCGCCGGTATCGGGCAGTGCCAGTGCGCTGAGCGTCACGGGGAACCACTGGTTAGACGCGCCCACGACCAGCAGATACGGCGTCTCGTCACAGGTGTCGTAGACGCCGTCGAACTGAGGGTGCCGGCCACGGCATCGGGGCAGGTTCTCGCGGCCCTTGTCGCCCATCGCGTCCCGGATGTTGCGTTTGGCCTTCTTGCACACGAGGCATTCGAGGGAGACGTTGGCCGCAAGGTTGCCGCCGTTGTCGCGCATCCGCAGAGTCGGGTACGTCGTGTCGGGGCAGGCGCGACCCTCGTGCACGAACTCCGTGTAGGGGAACTCGTCGAGGTGGCCCTTGGTGCAGGCGAGCGCGAAGCGGGCGGCCACGGCGAGGGGCTTGCGGCCCTTCTTCTTCCGGTAGCAGTTCTCGTGGTAGAAGCGCGCCTCGTCGGGGCGGCGGGCGTTGTTGTTCTCGAATCCCCACTTGCCTGAGCCCAGGGAGGCAAGCTCATTGCAAGCCGTGCAGCGCAGCCACTGCGGGAAGGGGGTTACGGGCACGCCGATCCGTGCCGCGTTCCCCTTCGGGTCGGTGTCCGTGCCGGGGATCCACGGGGCGGCGCGCAGTTCGCCCACCTGGTTCGGGCCGTAGCGTCGCAGGGCCCGGTTGACGGCCCCGCGGAGCCGGGGCTCCTCGATTACCGGATCGGGCACACCGGCGTAACTCCAGTGGTCGAGGCCCTTGACCATGACGGAGAAGTTGGGCAGGTCGACGAGGGCGCCGACGCCGCCGGTGAACATGAGGTGGCTCGGCCGTACCGCCCCCACCCGCCTGAAGTATCCGCCGCCGCTCATGACCGCCGCCCCCTGGCCGTGCCGTTGTCGTCGCCGTTCCCGTCCGAGTCCGGCACCTCGCCGAGTTCGTCGCCGCTCGCCGTATCCGGGCCGTCGCCGTTCTCCGTGGGTGGTCCGAACTCCCAAGCAGTGCCGGCCGGGGCCGACAGCACGGTGTCGGCGGACAACAGCATGTTGATCTCATTCTCCGTTTCGCGCATCGACTGAGGGACGGTGAGCACGTCCCATCCGCTGCCGTCCGCGTTGCGCAGCAGGCCCAGCACCGTCTGCTTCTGCCGGGTCTGGCCGCGGTAGCCGAGCCGGCCCTGCTCACCCTTCTTGACCGTCCAGGCATCACGCAGGGCGTCGATGCGCTCGGCGAGGTAGCCGCGCGCCCGGTCCCCGTCCACGGCCTCCGCGCGCTCCAGCAGTCGCCGCTCGACGTCCCGCACACGCGGATCGTCGAGATCCACCCCCTCCGCGTCCGCGTTGTCGGAGAACTCATCGCACGCCTGCCGTACGGCGGAGACATACGTGGCGGTGGTGCCCCGGTCGAGCGCCCGCCGCGTGAACGGGGTCACCGACAGCGCCTCGACCTGCCGGTAGAACGTCGCGTGGTAGTGCTCGAAGTCCTCGAAGTGGGCGAGATCCCGGGGCCGCGCCCAGTTGTAGAGCGTGATCACGATGCCGGGCCGCTTGGCCTGACGTCCGACACGGGAGGATGCCTGAATGTATTCGGCGGTGTTCTTCGGCTGCCCGGTGACGACCATCAGGCCGAAGCGGGAAACGTCCACGCCCACCTGGAGCATCGACGTGGCCAGTACGTGGTCGACCGGCCTGCGGTGCAGTGGGGCGGGCAGGACCCGGGGCTGACGGGCCCTTCCGGCGTCCCGGAGCTCGTCGACGATCGCCTTCTTGCGCTCCGATGTGTCGTGCTCCGGATTGAACCCGATCTCCAGCCGCTTGAGGGTGGCGCTGATCTCCGCCGACGAGATACGGGAGGTCAGCTCCTGGAGGTTGAGCATGTCGGTGTCGCGCAGCAGCCGGTTGGCGATTCCCCGGCGGCGTCCGTTGGCCCGGAGTCGGCTAGGCACGTCGTCGTCCAGGACGCGCCGCATACCGGCGAGTTCCTTGGTCGCGTTGAAGTACCCGACCACCGTCATGTACGGATCGGCGGGAGCACCGTAGAGGTCGAACATATGCTGCCCGGCGAGCAACAGGATCTCCGCGACACGGATCTCGGCGGCCTTCATGCGCACCCCGTGCGCGCAGACGCCGTAGTAGCGCCGCCCAGGGTTGTCACGGGTGACGTCGACCTGCTGGGAGAAGAAGGTGTCGCTGACGTCGACCACCTGTGGCGGGAAGATCGCCAGGTCCCGGGCGAACACGCCAAGCACCTGCGCACGGGCGTTGCGGGTGGTGGCCGTCGACGCGACGATCTTCGGCCCGGTGTCCCGGAGCTGCCCGTGGGAGTCCTTCGCCCGCCAGGTGCACAGCTGGTCGACGGCCGACTCGAACAGCCCCACTGTGGTGCCCAACGCCCCGGAGATCAGGTGCAGCTCGTCCTGGATAATGAGATCCGGGGGCCGCAACCGCCGCGGCATAGGCCGGCTGGTCACGGCCTTGTGCCGGTCCTTGGCGTTATGCCGGGACCCGCATCCGATCTCCTCGTCGAGGTCGTCGTGGCGGTAGCCATGCCGATCACAGTAGGCACTCACGCGCCCGAACAACATTCCCGCATAGCCGCGCCACGGCAACTGGGCGAGCTTGTCCACAGTCGCGATCAGCAGGCTCGGCACCAGCCGGTAGATCTCCTCGTCGACCGTGAGGATCGGCAGCCCCTCGCCCCGCGCTCGTATCCGGGAGAACGGACACGGCTCCGCGTCCTCGCCGCGCGGGCAGTACACGATGACGCGCCGCCGTACGTCATCAGGCGCCACATCCCGCCACGCGCGCAGTTCCTCGCCGCACCACGGGCAGGACAGCACCTGGAGGACGTTCGCGTGCCGTCCCGAGGCGGACTCGTTGGCCTCGGCGATCTGCTGCGCCGCGTCCCCGTACCAGTTCGGCGAGACACCGGCACCGACCCACAGCCCGATGCGGAACGGCCTGCTGCCCCAAACCTCCTCGTCTTCCCTGCGGAGCACCTCCGTGGCGCACACCAGGGCGGATGCTCGCTGAAACTGCTGGGCCGTCAGCAACCGCAGCGTGTAACGCATCAGTACGGCGACGCCGTCCCGTCCCTCGCGGGCGTCCTCGCCCTCCCCGACGGCCTTCTGTAGCCGCCGGATAGCGAATGTGTAGGCCGTGAGACCGAGATACGCCTCCGTCTTGCCGCCACCGGTCGGGAAGAACAGGAGGTCAACCGTGGCGGTGCTGTCCGCCCTGCGCTCCTTGTGCGCGGGGTCGGTAAGGGAGCACAGGTTGAGCAGCACGAACGCCAGCTGGAAGGGGTACCAGCTCGCGGCCACGGGTCCGCGTGCATCGACCTCGGCGTAGGCCGCCGCGTACGTGGGCGGCTTCTCGCCGCCCTCGGCCCGCAGCGCGGCCGTCGCCGTGGCCCGCCGCTGCATGGCCATGGCCCGGTTGGCGAACCGGAACGCCCGCAGCGCGTCTCGGTCGGTGTGCAGCAACTCGATGCCGAGGGCGATCCGGCCGCACGCATCGCGGGCCTCGTCGACCGCCCGCAGCGCGGTGGTCCGCAGTTCGCCCGACAGCGACTCCGCCTTGGCGGCCTGCTGTTGCAACCAGCCGTCGTAGCCGTCGGCCAGCGGCTGCAGAGCCTTCAGCAGCTCGTCGCGCCGCTCCCAGACGGCCAGCTCGGCGAGCTTGTCCATGCTCACCTCAAGACCGGCGAGCAGCGGCTGCCGAGCCGTGTTCGGCGCGACCGTGGCCGGTACGTCCTTCACCGGCAGCCAGGTCGTCTCCAACTTGACCGCGCGCCGCCCCTTCGGCAGGACACTCGCATGCGCGGCGACGTTCCGCCCGTGCGCGTGCTTCAACTCCTGCCGGTACAGCAGCCGCAGATGCTGTTCTTCGGGGTTCTCCAGGATGTGGCCAGGCTCGTCGGACAACGGGTCGTCGATCGGCAGGAAGACGCTGGACTGCCCGTCGAAGGAGGTGACTTCCAGCTTCGTCTGGAACAGCCACTGCCCGTCCCGCAGTTCACGGGACTCCTCCAGCGCGTTGATCAGCGATACGTCGACGAAGCGCAGGTTGTCCGCGCCGTCGACCGTGCCGGGGCGCTCCCGCACGTGCACGTCGAGCCGGATACAGGGGAGGTCCGGGTCGGTGTCGTCGACGCCCTCCAGAACCTTGCGGACGGTGCCCGGCGAGTCGACGTGAATGTCCACCGCGTACCGGACGGGCTCGCGCGACCACGCGCGCACAGCCCGGCCGTCGTCGGTCTTACTGTCGCTCTGCCGGTATCGGCCCCAGGACGCGACGACGCTGAGAATGCCAACATCGGCCGGCACCAGGAAGCTCAGCCCCATGGACGACGCCCACAGTCGTCCGGCGGCCTGCGGGGTGAGTCGCTCCGCGAGCTCAGGGTCCCGCCCGACCCCCTCAGCGCTGACCTCGGTCTCCGCCTGGCCCGCCGCGACGTTCACGGGCGCGTCGGTCGGTGCGGGCCGGGGCCCAAGGAGCCCAACGAGGTAGCGGTCACGGGGCCCCGCACTATGCGGCGCCAGCGCCTCGGTCTCGTCCGCCCACGGCCCCAGCAGATCCCGTGAGATCAGATCGCCGAGCTCCTCCCTGACGTCGTACGACGTCCCGGACCGAAAGGTCTGCGGGACCTCGTCCACGGGGTGGGGAACGCCCGGCTCCGGAACGGGGGCGTTCTGTGGTGACGACGGCATGCGCGTATCCCTCCCTGGGCGCGAACCAGCACCCGCGAACAACGATAGGGGGACCCACTGACATTGGTGGGGTCCCGGTGAGCCGCACAGGGCCGTGCCGGTTCGGCAACGACTCAAAGCCGCCTCGAGGGCCCAGCTGGTTTCGTGGACTCGCAGAGCTACCGCAAGCCCAGCGGTGGGACACCACTTCAGACTCGGGCTTCATGGCGGCACGACAGGCATTGGTGCGAGCTTGTTCTCCGCCCCTTTGGCCGTGATGCGCCCGGGTCAGCTCCTGGAAGATCAAGCACGACCACGTGAACACGGTCGTCCGCGACGGCTGCGTACCCAGCTGTGGTCGCTGGAGACGCGTGGCGCATCAGGCGTTGCGTCATGAGCAGGTCTCTGCCGGAAGAGCGGTAGACCATCGTTCCGTATCGGTGTCTCAGCTGGTGGTAGCGCATGCGGATGCCGATCTTTGCAGCGATCCCGGCGACAGTTCGGGAGACGGATTCGGCACGCGTTCCTTCCCAAAATCTGCCGCTTCCCGTCAGGTCGAGTGTCTTCATGACGACCGGTGGCACCGGGATGGTATCCGTACGTCCACCCTTGCCTGTCACGCGGAGTATCGCTGTGCCGTCATCGAGAGTTGATAGGTCTTCCCTGGCAAGTTTGGCCGTTTCGTGCGCGCGGAGGCCACAGAAGGCCCCTAGCAGGACCCAGGTCTTGTGCGCTCCACGTGTGACTGCGGTAAGCCGCTTGAGTTCATCTTCTGGGAGCGGATGAGGTGTTGACCGGGGTGCTGCGGGCTTGCGTATGCCCTCTATGAGGTCCACTCCCAGCCACTTTCCAAACGCCTGGAGATGGTTCAGGTAGGTTCTGCGCGACCATGGGCGTAAAGGGCGTGCAGCGAAGTACGCGATGACATGATCGACCTTGAGCTGGCCTGCGGTTACGCCGGCAGAGCGGGCTATGGCCTTGATGCAACGTACTCGGGCTCCGATGGTGTTGGTCGAGTAGCCGTCCGCTCGCTGAGCCTCAGTGAACTTGTCGAGTGTCATGGGGAACGTCATGTGCCTGGTCGTGGAGCGCTTACCGTGACGCGATGAGTTTGGCGAGATCCGCCCCTAAATCGTCCTGACCTGCGCTCTTGGCAACCGGCAATCGTCTGGTAGCGAACAAGGGCAGGTCGTTCCAGGGGTCGAACGTGCTGGGGAAGGGGTTCATCCTCACCCCCGAACAGGCCGAGGACCTCATCCA